>JBMOGP010000522.1:0-2507 GCA_049318285.1 Hyphomonadaceae bacterium | reverse complement strand
TTGTCGGCGGCGACGACAAGATAGGGGTCATCGCCATCCCACGCCACGACGCCCGATGGGTGAACGGTCCTGCCGTCGATGATGTTGTCCGTGAGCTGCAGCAACGCGCCGACGAAGACCTTGTAGGCGGCGATGCCCGCTGCCTGGATTTCCTCGCGTGTTCCTTTGGCGGGCAGGTTCTTGGGATAGAAGCCGCCCTTCGAGCCCACCGGCACGATGACGGCGTTCTTGACCTGCTGCGCCTTCACGAGGCCGAGCACTTCGGATCGGAAGTCGTCGCGCCGGTCCGACCAGCGCAGTCCGCCGCGCGCCACGGGGCCGAAGCGCAGGTGGACGCCTTCGACATCCGGCGACCAGACGAAGATTTCACGGAAGGGGCGCGGCGCAGGAAGCGGGTCCGCCTCGCGGCTCGCGATCTTCACCGCGATGTGGCGATGCGGCCCGCCGGTCGCGTCCGTGAGATAGAAGTTCGTGCGCTGCAGGGATTTCACCAGCGCGAGCAGGCGGCGAAGCGCGCGGTCGGCATCAAGCGTGGCGACGGCTTCGAGCTGCTTGCCGATGTCGGTGATGACGGGCGCGGCCGCTGCCGTGCGGGCGGCGAGGTCGCCCCCGATCGCCGGGTCGAACTTGATGGCGAACAGTTTCAGGAGATTGTTCGCGATGTCCGCGTGTTCGGCCAGGGCGCCGACCTGCACCAGTTCGGACGGGTCCAGCCCCGACTGGCTGCGATAGCGGCAAAGCGTACGGAGGAGGGCGGCGGCGCGCCAGTCGACGCCCAGCGCCACGACAAGGCTGTTGAAGCGATCGTTCTCCGTCGCGCGCGCCCAGATCGCCTCGAAGGCCCTCTCGAAACGCGCGTCTAGCCGCTTGTGTCCGGCCGGGCGGTCGATGGCAAGATCATGCACGTAGACCGTGCCGCCCGGATTGTCCTCACGCTCGGCGATGCGGATCGGATAGCCGACCTCAGCCTGAACGCGCAGGCCCATGCGCTCGAGTACCGGCACGATCTCGGCAAGATCGAGCGGGCTGTCGCGGTGGTAGATCTTCACGCGGCTCTTGTTTGCCTCGAAGTCCGGTCCCCAGACACGGGCGCGCAGCGCCTTGCCCGGCGCCAGCGCGCCAATTGCCAGGAGGTCGGCAAGGCCTTCCTCGGGCTGGAAAGTCTCCTTGTAGGCAGCGGTAACATGGGCGTGCATGACCAGCGCCGGATCAACGCCGGTCGCGCGCGCGACGCGTGCGAGAGCGTCCTCCCACGTCTCGAACAGCTGGCGCAGCTGCAGGTCGAGTGCGTCTTCGTCCGGCTCGGGGTGGCCGCGGTCGACGCCGATGATCAGGTGTACGCGTGCAAGCGGACCTTCGCCGAAAGAAGGGTAGTACGCCGTGGTCCGGCCGCCATAGGCATCGGCCAGCAGGCGATGGGCGCGGGTACGGAGCTCGGAATTGTAGCTGTCGCGCGGCGTATAGAGGAGAGCGGAAACATAGCGGTCGAAACGATCGCGGCGGATGAACAGGCGGGTTCTCGGGCGCAGGAGGAGGCGCAGGACGCCCGACGAGATGCGCTCCAGGTCGGGCTCGGAGATCTGGAAGAGCTCGTCGCGCGGATAGGATTTGAGAACCGAATCGAGCTGCTTCTGGGTGAAGCGGGATCCCTGCGGGGCGGCTGCCTTCACATTCCCGATCTTGCGGCGGATCAGCGGCACTTCATCGGCCGCACGGGTATAGGCTTCCGACGTGAACAGGCCGACGAAGCGCGTCTCGCCGATCACCTCGCCGCGGGCGTCATAGCGCTTGACGCCGATATAGTCGGCATGACTGCGGCGGTGCACGCGGGAGACGAAGCTGGCCTTGGCGACGATGATCGGCGAGGGCTCATTTATGAAGGCGCGGACGGTGGGCGTCAGCACGGTCGGCTCTGCGCCGCGCGACAGCACGTTGCGGTTGAAGTCGCGCAGGATGCCGAGGCCGGAGGTTGCATCGACAACCGGCTCCTCGGCGGCGAGGCGGCCATCTGCGTCCATGGGGAAGGTATAATCGCGCGCGCCGAGATAGGTGAAGTTCTCGTCGGCAAGCCAGGTGAGGAAGGCGCGCGCTTCACTGATCTCGGCTGATGTGCGCCCGCCGGTTGCCCTGACGCCTGCAAGGTCGGCGGCGACCGCATCCATCTTTTCGCGCATCGCGTGGAAGTCGGCATTGACGACCGCGACGTCGGCGAATGTGTCCTCCAGACGCTTCTGCAGCTCGGCGCGCAGGTGGTCGTCGAGCAATGGCAGGTGGATCTGTATGGCGGAGCGCTGGCCCTTCGGGCCGGCGATAACGGGGTGCAGGGCCGCGCAGATCTCGACCCGCGCCTCCTGACAGGCAACGATCGCGCTGTCGACAAGGAAGGCGATGTCCGGCCCGACAATTTCCGCAACGTCGAGACGCAGCGGGCGGCCGCCCGCGCCAATCGCGCGGCGCACGCGGATGGCGCGGCTGTCATGGGCTTCGTTCTGGCGGTTGAAGTCCCA
>JBMOGP010000521.1:0-2515 GCA_049318285.1 Hyphomonadaceae bacterium | reverse complement strand
ACCAGCGCGAGCTCACGGTTCAGCTTGCGCGAATCCACGCGGCCGGGGCCATCGAGATAGCTCGCCGCTTCCTCGACCAGGCCCATGCCTTCCCTGAACAGGCGGTCGAAAAGCTCCGAGCCCGCGAATTCAGTCACGCGCTGCTTCCATTCTTCCCGCAAAGAGTCGGCCGAGTGCATGGCTTCGCGCATAAATCCCTCAATTCACCTGTCGCCGGGCTGCCCAGTCTCTGCCCGAGACCTTGAGCAAGCCTTGACGATCTATCCCCGTCGTACGTGCCGGCATCAGGCAAGACCTGCGCCGCTTAAGCATGTGACGACTTGTCTGACGGGTCCGTCAGTTAAGTTTAGGGCTGCCATCAGCTCTTGAAGAACGCAGCCTCCGCAGCTTTCCGTGTCGCCTCTTTTTTCTGGATCATATGCTCGCACGCGGCGATCTCGGCCCGAAGCGTCTCGATCCGCTCCTTCAGTTCCTGAATCGACATGTCGTCGAGCCCTCGTTTCGTCTTGCGAATTGGCTCTTCCTCGAAATTCATGGCCGCCTCCTCCGTTCTCCCGCTGCACCGGGGCTCGATCGCCTGGACCCATCCCACCGCTTGACCGCAACGCTCCTACGCGCGCAAGTCGGCCCACCATCGATGATTAAAGCGCGGGATCTGGTAAATGTCCAAACCGGTTATGAAGGCGGTCAAATCCGTCGTCGGCCAGAAGCTTGAACTGCACGAAATCGGGAAACCTTCGCCCGGGCCGGGGCAGGTCCTGATCCGGGTTCACGCCGCTGGTGTAAATCGTCCCGACCTCATCCAGCGCGCCGGCAAGTATCCCCCGCCTCCTGGCGCCCCTGAAACGCTTGGTCTCGAAGTTTCCGGCGTGGTGGAAGCCGTCGGCGATGGCGTTACACGCTGGCAATCGGGCAATCGCGTCTGCGCGCTGGTGCCCGGCGGCGGCTATGCGGAGTACGCGGTCGCCCACGAGGGATCGACCATGCCGATCCCGGAGCCGCTCACCTTCACCGAGGCGGCAGGCCTGCCCGAGACGGTGCTGACGGTCTGGAACAACGTCTTCCACATGAGCCAGCTCAAGCCCGGCGAGACCATCCTGATCCATGGCGGGGCGAGCGGCATCGGCACGACCGCGATCCAGCTGGCCGCAGCTTTTGGCGCGACGGTGTATGCAACAGCGGGCACGGACGAGAAGTGTCGCCTGTGCGAAACGCTCGGCGCGACCAGGGCGATCAATTACCGGACGGACGATTTCGAGACAGTCCTGCGCGATGCCGGCGGCGTCGACGTCATCCTCGACATGGTCGGCAAGCCCTATTTCGAGAAGAACCTCACCATCCTGAAGGATCTCGGCCGCCTGTCCTACATCGCCTTCCTTCAGGGCTCGCGCATCGAGGGGGACCTCACCAAGCTGATGATGAAGCGCATTTCCATCTCAGGCTCGACGCTTCGTATCCGCACCAACGCGCACAAGGCGATGCTGGCCGAAGGCGCCGTGCGCCACGCCTGGCCCTGGATCGCGCAGGGGAAATTCAAGCCCCTGGTCAGCGCCGTCTTCCCGCTGGCCGAGGCGGACGCCGCCCACGCCAAAATGGACAGTTCCGACCATGCCGGGAAAATAATTCTGCAGATTCTCGCCTAATGCCTTGATTCCGGGCAGTCGGCCTGCCCGCCGGCTGCCCTGTTTCGGGTTCACAACAGCGAAAACCTGAATTATATCAGCGACGCTCAGGACTACTTCCCATTCTCGACATTCCGAGAAACCCGGCCCTCAGCGCCGGGTTTTTCGCTTTTCAGGACTAACGAGACGCTTATGGCCAAAATCCTCATGCCGAAGGCGACAGCCGTCTGGCTGATCGACAACACAACGCTCACATTCGAGCAGATCGCCGAGTTCTGCGAACTGCATCCGCTCGAAGTCAAAGGCATCGCAGATGGCGAGGTTGCCGAGAACATGCGCGGCGCCGATCCGGTCGCCTCGGGCGAGCTCACGCGCGAAGAGATCGGGAAAGGCGAGCAGGACAAGACCTACACGCTCCAGATGCCGCCGCTGAAGCATGCCAGCGTGCCCGAGCCGAAAAAGAAAGGCGCGCGCTTCACACCGGTCTCGCGCCGCAAGGACCGGCCGGACGCCATCGCCTGGTTCCTCCGCCATCACCCGGAAGTCACCGACGCGCAGATCTCCAAGCTGATCGGCACCACCAAGTCGACCATCGAGTCGGTGCGCTCGCGCCAGCACTGGAATGCGCCCAACCTCAAGCCGGTCGATCCGGTGACGCTCGGCCTGTGCTCACAGATCGAACTCGACGCCATCGTTTCACGTGCCGCCGCCAAGAAGGCGAATGCACGCGAGGAAAAGGACGCGCGCCTCTCGGGTCCGACGCTCCGCAAGGTCGTCACCCCGGCTCCGGCAGCAGCTGACGCCGCAACCGCCGATGGCGAGGAACCCCGCCGCGAGAACATCACGGCCGAACAACTGTTCGCGAACTTCGGCAAGAAGAAGGACGGCGAGGA
>JBMOGP010000520.1:0-2519 GCA_049318285.1 Hyphomonadaceae bacterium | reverse complement strand
ACCTTGTTCAGCGGCAGATAATCCTCGACGCGGTCCGTCTCCGCCTCGCCCATCGGCATCGTCTCGATCAGCGTGATGTCCGCGCCGCGACCGTGCGCAAAGCGGATCAGGTCCGGTATCTCCTTCTCGTTGACGCTGGCCAGCGCCACCGTATTGATCTTGACCTTGATGCCCGCTGCGATCGCCGCATCGATCCCGCGCAGAACATCGTCAAGCATGTCGCGCCGCGCGATCGTCTCGAACAGTTTCCGGTTCAGCGTATCCAGCGAAACGTTGATCCGCCGCACGCCGATCGCCGACAGCTCGCCCGCATACTTCGACAACAGCGTGCCATTCGTCGTCAGCGTCAGCTCGTTCAGCCCGTTGCCCAGATGCCGCGAGAACCGCGCCATCAGCTCCATCACGTCCTTCCGCACCAGCGGCTCGCCGCCCGTGATACGCAGCTTGTCGACGCCGAAGCGCGCAAACGCCGTCACCAGCTCATCCAGCTCCTCAAACGACAGCACGTCCTTGCGCGGCAGGAAGGTCATCCGCTCCGGCATGCAGTAGGTGCAACGCAGGTCACAGCGGTCCGTTATCGACAGCCGCAGATAGCTCACCCGCCGGCCAAACGAATCCAACAATGTGGTCTGGCCAGCGGCCAGCGCCGTGGGCGATACCTCCGATGCGGGCCGCGCCGCCGGTTTTGCATTGATCAGGGTGTAAGCCATCAGGCGTGCAGAATACCGCTATAGTTGGCCAAGTCGAGCGGTCGGACGCCTGATCTCGGGTTTCGCCCGGCCTTGCAACGGCAGGCCCTTACCGCGCTGCTTCGGCGTCCAAAGCGCGCTGAACTGCGCGGTAGAAGTCGTTCCGCGCCCCCCACTCGCCATCAACAACCCCGTCGGCGCTGGTCCAGTTGCTGTTGGAGGCAATGACAAGCTGGCGAGCCGGATCGATGAAGATGCCCTGGCCAAAGATGCCATCGGCCTGAAACGAGCCATCGTCCCAGGTCCACCACTGATAACCATAGCCAAGACCCGGCGTTCCCGTAGGGGCCTGTTTTCGCGTCGCCTGCTCCAGCCATCCGTCGGGAAGGACAGCCGCCCCGCCCGCAACGCCCCCTTCCATTATGAACTGACCAAACCGGGCGAAATCGCGCGTTGAAGCCTGAATGCAGCACCCTGTCATCTCGAGCCCGGTCGATCCCAGCAGCCAGGTCGCGTCCTGCTCCATGCCATACGGCCCCCAGATTTTTTCCGAGAGGTATTGGGCGGGCGACTTGTCCGTCGCGCGGGCGACCAGCACGCCGACCAGATTGGTCTCGCCCGTCGAATAGTTCCAGACAGTGCCCGGCGCATGGACGCGCTTCAGCGTCCGCATGTAGCTGACGGTTGTGTCCATGCCCGCCTCGGGCACGTGCAGATCGTGGAGCGCGACATCCGATTTCGGGTCGCTGTAATCCTCTTTCCAGCCCACGCCAGAGGTCATCGTCATGAGCTGCCTGACACTCACGCCGTCATAGGCGGATCCCTTCAGCTCAGGCAGGTATGCGGTGACCGGATCTTCCAGCCCACGGATGCGCCCGTCCCGAATAGCGGCGCCGACGAGTGTCGACGTCATCGACTTCGCGACCGAGAAACTCGTCCACTGCCCGGTCGGCTTGAAGTCGAGGCCATAGCGTTCCAACCGGACCTTGCCCTTGTGCAATATGACAAGTCCGGCCGTCTGCTGGCTCGCCATGTAGGCATCAAGCGCGATGCCGGGATCAAGCTGCGCACCGGCCTCAAGCGCATGCACCGACTGCCCAGCCTTGATCTGGTTCGAGGAAACGATGAAAGGGATCTGGTCCATCATCCGGAACGCGGCGCTCCGCTGCGCCTGGCTCCAGAACAGGACATCGCGCCCAACGGGTGGATTTGCCACGAGCGCGCGCCAGTCCGGCCCGATCAGAAACCAGCCCGCGGCCAGGGCGGCAACCAGCAAGCCAAGAGACATCAGAAGGGCTTTAAACCAGGCCGATTTCAGCATCGCCAACTTCCCCGCACTTTCTCAGGTCGCCCAACCAGAGCGCCT
Organism: Hyphomonadaceae bacterium; assembly: GCA_049318285.1. Taxonomy (GTDB): domain Bacteria; phylum Pseudomonadota; class Alphaproteobacteria; order Caulobacterales; family Hyphomonadaceae; genus UBA7672. The sequence goes on along the minus strand of JBMOGP010000520.1, from coordinate 464 downwards.
CAGCCCATAGGATACCTGATCTCCTTCGACACCGCGTCGATCTTCTTCAACAGGTCGGTATCCAGCGTCACACCCGCCGCCGCGAAGATATCCGGCAGCTGGTTCTCGTGCGTCACGCCGACAATCGTGGATGCCACAAAGTCATGCTGCTTCGACCACGCCGTCGCCAGCGTCGTCACCGACATGCCCGCCTCGCGCGCCAGCCCGATCCAGCGCTCGGTGGAGGCCAGCGTCTTCTCATTCACAAAACGCCGCGCCATCGGCGCCTGCCGCGCATCCATGTCCTTGTACCTGGTGAAGCGTGCGCCCTCGGGCCATGCGCCGCCTTGATACTTACCCGTCAGCACGCCGCCGCCCAGGGGCGAATACGGGATCAGGCTCACGCCCTCCTGCCTGCACACCTGCGCCAGCTCGTCTTCGAAGCGGCGATTGTTCAGGCTGAAATTGTTCTGGATCGACTCGTG
>JBMOGP010000519.1:0-2523 GCA_049318285.1 Hyphomonadaceae bacterium | reverse complement strand
TGTTCATCATCCTGATCATCGTGAACTTCGTGGTCGTCACCAAGGGTTCGGGCCGCATCGCGGAAGTCGCAGCACGCTTCACGCTGGACGCAATGCCCGGCAAGCAGATGGCGATCGATGCGGACCTGTCGGCCGGCATGATCAACGAGGACGAAGCCCGCAAGCGGCGCAAGGAGCTGGAGGGCGAGAGTAACTTCTTCGGCGCGATGGACGGCGCATCGAAATTCGTGCGCGGCGACGCAATGGCAGGCATCCTGATCACCTTCATCAACATAATCGGCGGGATGATCATCGGTGTCGCGCAGGAAGGCATCTCCTTTGAGGAGGCTGCCAACTCCTACACGCTGCTGACCGTCGGCGACGGCATCGTCTCGCAGATCCCGGCCCTCATTGTCTCGATCGCGGCCGGCATGCTTGTCTCAAAGGCGGGCGTCGAAGGCGCAGCCGACAAGGCGATCGGCATCCAGCTGTTCACCAATCCGCAGGGCCTTGCGATGGCCGCGTTGATGGCAGGCTTTGCCGGACTGCTGCCGGGCATGCCGATCATACCGTTCTTCGCTCTTGCCGGCGCCGCCGGCTACGGAGCCTATCGTGGCTTCAGGCAGCAGCGCGAACAGGAAGCGACGGTGGTTGCTGAAACAGCTGCGGCGCAGCGCGCCAGACCGATTCAGGAACCGCCGATCCAGGAATCGCTCGCCGTCGACGAAATCAAGATTGAGCTGGGCTTCGGCCTGCTCGGCTTCATCAACGAGACTTCAGGCAGGAAGCTGACCGACCAGGTCAAGGCTGTCCGCCGGCAGGTGGCGTCCGAGTTCGGGTTCGTCGTTCCGCAGGTTCGCATCATCGACAATCTGGAGCTTGCCTCAGAAGACTATCGCATCCTCATCAAGGAAGTTGTCGCGGGCCGCGGCAGGCTGCGTCCGCAGTTCCACCTTGCGATGGATGCTTCGGGAAGCGCGCCGCCGATACCGGGCGAGAAAATCAACGAGCCGGTGTTTGGCCTTCCCGCTGTGTGGATAGACGACGCGATGAAGGAGAACGCAACGCTGCAGGGGTATACTGTTGTGGATGCGGCAACCGTGCTGACCACCCACTTCACCGAGCTGGTGAAGGAGAACATGGCCGAGCTCCTGTCGTTCGGTTCGGTAAAGCAGCTGATCGAGGATCTGCCCAAGCCTCAGTCCTCTCTCATCAACGACATCACCCCGCAGCAGATCACGGTGTCGGGCATCCAGCGTGTGCTCCAGAATCTCCTGCGCGAGCGCATCTCGATCCGCGATTTCGGGACAATCCTCGAAGCGATTGCGGAGGCGACGTCGGCTTCCACCGATCTGCTTTCGGTCACTGAGCATGTTCGCACCCGCCTCGCCCGGCAGCTCTGCAATGCGCACCTTGATCCGTCCGGCGCGCTGCCGATCGTGGCGCTGTCGCCTAACTGGGAGCAGGCTTTCGCCGAGTCCCTCGTCGGCGCCGGTGCGGACCGGCAGCTGGCGCTGGAGCCATCGCGCCTGCACCAGTTCGTCGCCGACCTCCGCAATGCTTTCGAGCGCGCGAGCCAGACAGGCGACTCGCCCGTATTGCTCACCTCGGCCGGCGTGCGGCCGTATGTGCGGTCGCTGGTGGAGCGATTCAGGCCGCAGACCATCGTGATGTCGCAGAACGAAATCCACCCCAAGGCGCGGCTGCGTTCAGCCGGCGCCGTGTAGAGGACCCCCAACATGAAGATGAAGATGTTCGTGGGACGGAGCGAGGCGGAAGCTCTCGCCATGGCCCGGGCCGAGATGGGGCCTGATGCGGTGATCCTCTCCACGCGCGAGCGGGAAGACGATGGCATGTTCGAAGTGCGCGCCGCGATCGAGCGCAATTTCGGGCAGAAATTTGCGGCGCCAAAGTTTGCAGAAGGCCGGCCTGTCTTCGACGAGACGCGCAGCCTGCTTTCTTCCACGCTGCGCTGGCATGGCGCGCCAGATGGCTTCGTCCATATGGTGTCAGAAGCAGGCAGCCGCATGGGCGCCGGGATGGAATCGCATGCGGCGCTAGCCGCTGGAATCGAAGGCGTTCTGACCTTCAATCCGCTTAACCCACAGCCCGCCAGGTCGCTGATGCTGGTCGGGCCGTATGGTTCGGGCAAGACGACGGCCGTGGCGAAAATCGCGCGCTTCCTGTCGGACAGGAAAAATCCGATCCAGCCCGTGGCGGCGGATTTCGACGCGGCGGGCCAGGTGGCGCGGCTGGCGGCATTAACCCTTAAGGTTTCGGTAACCTCAACGCTGTCGCCCGACCATCTGATGCGACTGGTGCGCGATGCTGACGATCGCGGGCAGCGCCTGGTGATCGATTGCCCGTCATTCAACCCGCTCGACGAAGCGGACATGAAGCGCTGCAGTGACCTGATTTCACACATGAATGTCGAGCCCATCCTGGTGATCGGGGCTGACGGACATCCGATGGAGATCGAGGATAACGCACGCGCCTTTGCGCAGGCTGGATGCCGCCGTGTCATCCTGACCCGGATCGACGCTG
>JBMOGP010000518.1:0-2525 GCA_049318285.1 Hyphomonadaceae bacterium | reverse complement strand
AACGGTGCGAGCCCCCTGACCTGCCCCAGGATTTTCGGGCCTCCCCAAGCTTGAATCACGACTGGCGGTTTTGGGCTTACCAATGGCCTGCCCGCGCATCATCGTCCGCTCGTAATCATCGCGCCGATCAGGCAGGAGCTCGCCCAGTTGCTGCCGTTCAGGGTGCTCTCCTCGACCCAGCCAGAAGCAGAATCTGCCTGCGGGTTGGAGGGCCTTCCACCGCATCAGAAGCAGTCATTGATGCGCTGCGCTTGGCACAAGAAACTCGGCGCAGGTCAAAGGCGAACGGACTCTCGTAATGAACGGCCCGGATCAGAGGGCTGGGTCAACCCATAGCGGACGTCTGATTTAACAGTCAGACTGCGCAGCACCCATGGATTTTCTCACAGGACGATGATGACGAAGCCGCTTGACGAGGCCTTTGAGGCCATCATGGCCCATCTCAACGAGGGCCTCGAGCCCCCGCCAGAGCGTGGTCTCCCTCTAAGCCATGAAGCTGTGCTCGAGAGCCTGCAATGGCTTTCGGCGGCGAACTACGGAGGTGCCGTTCACCTGACGCGTCTGCGCAACGCGGGTGTCGAACTCAAGCGTGAGGATGGCAAGGACATCGACCGCTGGATCGCCGAGCAGGTTCGAATGGCTAACATCGCCAGTTCCGCGCGAAGGGAATACGGCGAGCGCAACGGCTTGGCTGAAGGTGGATAGCTGGATGACGTAACCGCGATGGCCGCTTCCCACCCGCGTTCGCCGAAACCCGAATTGTGGCGATCCGGCTGAGTCGATCCAGTTACGTCATTCAGGTGGCGGTACGTGATGCGGCCGGTCATCGCCCAGTTCCGGTCGGTCGTAACATTCCGATATCCGAGGCGAGATTCGACCTTCGCGAGTGTGAACAGGCATCATTGGAGGCCCCCTCTCACCGTCGCGAAATCAATCCGGAAGTGCGCCTATCCGCACCGTGACCCCAACGCGGATTCACACCCTCCGAATGGATGAGGGAGCCGAGGGGCTCGATCCCGATCAATCCGTGCGCCGGGCTCACGGTCCTGGGCACCCGGTGGACGCAATCTGTGTCCACATGTTACACGACGCCGCGCGGAAGGGTACCGTCCACGCGGGTGAGATTCAGGTTGGCGGCGACAGGGTCGTTGGCACGTTCGATGTCGGCGGATCAGGGACGACTAACTGCTTGGACGTTGTCGGCGCAGGGACCTGGAGAACACGCGACTTGCTACAGCTCATCACCCTCATTCTCGTCGCTCTTCTTGGCTTGGGCTTCTCGTGGCTCGTCGGGATCGATGGTGCCCGGCAGCAGGGGGTGCCGGTTGCGTTTATCTGCGCGCTTCTGGCATTCGCGATCAACTGGCTCGCTGCAATCCCGGCGATCACATTTCGCACGGAAACCTTTTTCGATCTGACAGGCGCGCTGACCTATCTCAGCGTCGTGGCCTGCGCATTGGTGCTTAGCGCGCCGAGTGGCGTCAGGGAACTGAGCATCGCCGCCATGGTCACTGTGTGGGCTGTGCGGCTGGGAGGCATGCTGTTCACCCGGATAAGGCGCGCAGGTGAAGACAAGCGCTTCCGTGAAATCAAGACCGATCCCGTCAGTTTCTTCAGCATCTGGAACGTGCAGGCGCTTTGGGTGGTTTTGACATCTGCGTGCGCGGTGACTGTGCTGACGTCGCCTGTGCGCGAACCGGTCGATGTCTATTTCTTCGCCGGTGCGATTATTTGGGCGACAGGTTTCGTGATCGAAGTGGTCGCCGACGCGCAAAAGAATGCATTCCGCGCCCGCGCCGAGAATGCCGGCCGATTCATCACGACGGGACTTTGGGCGTGGTCCCAGCACCCCAACTATCTGGGAGAGATAGTGCTATGGACGGGCATTGCTGTTGCCGCCCTGCCAGTGCTGCAGGGTTGGAGCTGGCTCGCCCTGATCTCGCCTGCATTCGTTGCGCTGCTGCTACTGCGGATAAGCGGAATACCCACGCTAGACCAGCAGGCCAGAGAGCGTTGGGGCAACGATCCAGGCTATCAGGATTATGTTCGCCGCACATCAAAACTGCTTCTTCTACCCCCCGGACGGCGCGCTTAGGCGCCGATCGATTGTCTCCTGACGCCGCACAGGAAAGACATCGCTGGCAACGCCAAGCGGACCTGAACTTGCTCGATCTGACAGGCGCTGGATGTCGCGGCCTGCGTCCCCACGCCCTTGATGCTGCAGGCCCACTGGCGCCAAGAAAGCCGGTTTAGCTTGACCTGCCCCAGGATTTTAGGCCCCCCCAAGCTTGGATGGCGAACGGCAAGAATGGGGCCCGCTTCGCGCCTTTCCAGCATTGTTGCCAATGGCAGCGTCGCGCATGAACTGCCGGTCGCTTCTGCCCTGCTGATCAGGCGGGACCTCGCCCAGAAGGGCCCATTGACGAGCTGCGATTGGTCCGAAAATCCTAAGGCAGGTCACCGCCACAACTATTGAACTCGGCGGGCGTTAGCGCCTCGAGCGCCGCTTTCGATATATCCGCCAA
>JBMOGP010000517.1:0-2533 GCA_049318285.1 Hyphomonadaceae bacterium | reverse complement strand
ATTTGATTCTACGAATCTGGGGGTCAGGAGTTCGAATCTCTTCGGGCGCGCCAATTTACCGAACAAACATATGTCTAGGCTGGCACTGAAGTCTTGCATGATGCGACGACTGCGTCGTGCGCACGAGGTGCGCACAAACTTTTGGGCCGAGCTGCGTCAGGCATGAACCACCCGCCAAGCAGCAGGGGAACAAACGGCGCGGCAGTCTGACATCGTCACTCCTCCGCTTGAGGACACCCAGCTTCGAGTTGAAGAAGTTTCGCGGATCGCTCCGGGTTGAACCGCCTGTGTGGACGGCCCCTCTGACGCAAGTGGAATCTTTGAAGGACAAGCAAGCGCGCGTGGGTCGGGTGCAGGCATGTGTCCGGCCTCGATATGCCGGACTTGCCGGCGGGCCCGTATGGAGTTCGAAGGTCAGATCCAAAACACCGGGGCGTGCTCGAAGGCACGGGCGGTTCATTGCGCTGTCCCTGGTCCCAACAATCTTGCAGCAGGTCAGGCGGACCACTTCACAGGGATCAGATTGCCCAACTTCAGGTTTGGCGCGTATCGGTTCGACACCTTAGATCAAGCTTCGTAGAGGGACAGGGCGCTCGGTCGGAAGCAGTCAGGGGTGCCACCCCATCTATCCTTGGCCCAAGGTTGGGGGACGGGCCGGAGGTGACGCTTTTTCGCCGAACCGTCACGTTACTGTCAAGTAATATACATTACGGATATGTGGGCAGGTTGGCCTCAACGATTTCCTCCAGTTCCGTTTTCGGGTGCTGACAAGGTAAGTCCAAAACGACCGAACTCGTGTCTCGGCGGCCTGCCCACACCATATGAAATCTCGAGTGATCCCCGATAGGATCTCGGCCGATCCGGACCGAAAAGCACTAAACTTGTCAGCACCATTGAGATTGTTGGGATCGAGGCCGACGAGGTGCGTCCAGAATCGGCCGATTTGCGGAGCCCCGCAGCAGCCTGTCGCTTTTCCGTCGGCTGAGAAGAGATCACGCGCCCGCACTCAGTCTCTGCGGGCGGGCGTCCCAAGGCCGATAGCTATCCGCCCCCAGACGCAAAGGCTGCGACCCGTCGCTTGAGAGGTCCGGACGCTCGCCGGGCGCGAACCCGGCGAGCTCCACGGAGGGGCTGTGGTCACAGCCCGGCCCGTCCCCCAGCTCCCATGCAGCCTCCCGGCCTCCTGGCGGTTGCCAAAGAGGTGGGAGGTTGCGATTGTATGCAGCTCATTTTCGGAGAGAGATTTACCGTGACGGCGCGTAGACGCAGGACTTTCAAACGGTCGGGAACCGACTTTTTTCCGACTTTTGAGAGACTGTGCCTGTGAGCACGGGAGCCAGCCGCTTCAACCTGGCCCAGGAAGCCGACTTCGACCTTGGCCCGCTGCGAATCTCGCCGTCGGCCTGCCGGGTGTTCGCCGAGGGTCGCGAGATCCGCGTCGAGGCACAGACCATGTCGGTTCTCGTCGTGCTGGCGCGCGCGGGCCGAGCAACTGTCTCCCGGGACCAGCTGGTTGAGACCTGCTGGCAGGGTCGGATTGTCAGCGATGACGCGATCACACGGACGATCGGCAAGGTGCGTGCGCTGGCGCGCGGATTCGCGAAGAGCCCCTTTACGCTCGAGACACTGCCCAAAGTCGGCTATCGCCTGACGCACGGATCCAGCGTCGCCGCCGGTGACTTCGTCGGCGCGGCGACTGATGGCCCATCGCAAGTGACTACGGCTGCGCCGCCGCAGGCCGCCAAGCGCCGCCCGTTGACGCCGATCCTTGCGGTCGCGGGCGCGATCGCCCTGACCATTGCGTGGATCGCACTAACGCGCGGGCCGGCAACTGACCCGCCTGCCGTCGAGGCCGGGCTTGCTGGCAGCCTGCCAACCGCCGCCGAAGTTATGGAGGCACTTGTCCTGCTCGATCGCGAGCGCGTGCAGAACTATCTGGATCGCGGATGGGATCCGAATTGGAAGTTCGACGCCGAGGGGAATGGACCGCTGCACACCATGTTCATGGCGTGTGAACGCAACCTGGCTCACGATCATCTCATGGTCGCGCAGATTGCCAGGATGCTGGTGACTGCGGGGACCAATCCGGTCGAGCGCAACCGGTGGGATGACAGTCCGCTGGATACGGCGATTTCGCCACGCTTCTGCGGACCGACGCATCCAGTGACGGACTACCTAAAGGGCATCGTGCCGCCGGTGGAGATCTACCGGGTGTATGAGCGCGCATGCGCGGAAGCGTTCGGCGGGCGCGCGACACAAGCCAACTGGTCGAATTCCGGCTTGACGCGGCAGGCGTGCGCAGAGGCAGCGAAACTCAAACTGCCGCCGCTAAATGCTGCGCCGGAGAACTGAGCGAAGGCTGCGAGATGAATGTGGCTGGGGGCCCGCCCCTACCCGTTCGACAATTCCGTGCAGCGCCGCAGGCACCAGTCCGTGTTGCGGAACTGGCTTTCGATGGGACTGTCAGCTTAACTTGGGTGACCTGCCTCGTTTCTTCGGACCAGCGCTAGTTTGAGTAGGCGGCCGTTTCTGC
>JBMOGP010000516.1:0-2533 GCA_049318285.1 Hyphomonadaceae bacterium | reverse complement strand
CTGTCTGAAGGCTGGCCGTTGTCCGCAGTCGTCCGCCCCATCGCGCCCACGCGGATCTGCCAGGGAATGTCTTCAGGCGGAGCTCTGCCAATTACCCCTGCAGTCTTTGTCGACAGCGCTGGCTGGCTTCCGCCCCGCCGGACGGGAATTCTTTGCAGGAACTCCTCACCGCCTCCTGCCGGAAGCAACGTCGTCGCGTCCACGGTGACGCTGCTGAGAGGCAGGCCGAAACGGTCGACAAGGGCAATCAGCAGGGCGTCAACGCGCCGCGCTTCTGAGGCCCCGTTGTTCATGCGGCCGGCAACTTCCAGGTACAGACCCGCCTGGTCGAGCTTCATTCGCGATGCCGTGACCTCGACGACAATGTCGGGAACACTGCTCCCGGCCCGTCGCAGAGCAACCTCCCCAAGCCCTGAGAGCGACCTGATCGCATCTCTGCGAACCCGGTCCGCATCCGCCACTGCCGGGGCTGTGAGGGACGTCTCCGATTGCGCCTTCTCGACAGCCTTGAACGCCTGGACCGCATCCCAGGCCTCGTCGGCCGCCTCGGCGATCGCAAACATGTCTCGCCATTGCAGGCGCTGATCTGCGCCAGCACATTCGGGCTTTGTTGACTCCCGGCAGTCCCATGCCCAGGCGGCTTCACGACGAAAGTATCGCGTGAGCGAATTGAGTTCCGTTGCCGAATAGGTATTGGCAGCCGCCCCCTCAGCCAGGTCGGGTGTCTTTGCCAGGGTGTATGCATCGAGCTGGTCGTCGATGATCTCCCACACTGACCTCGACTGCGATGCCGGCAGCTCGCCAAGCAGGCCATCGGACGTCGACCTTGCAGAATCGAAGAAAGCACAGTCGCGCGGCCATCTGTAGCGGAAGGGCGGGGCGAAATGCACGTAGACGTCGATGGTGTTCCTGGGCGGGTTGAGCAGGCGGATATCAAAGGATCTTGCTTCACCAGGCGCGAGATACTGGAAAGGCAGCAGGGACGACTGACCGGACAGGACGAAATCCCAGCGATCCAGCGCCTCCAGAGTAAGCGGAGGCATCTCCATCCTGCTCTTGCCAGTGTTTCGCGCCACGCCCGAAACCAGCGTCACCTCCCGTCCATTCTCGAAGACGGAAATAGATGTGATGCTCTCAAGATTGACGCCCTTGTAGGATGGCTGGGGCAGGTCCCGCTTTCGGACGATCGGGCTGAAGAAGATGTCGACAATCGGGAGCGGGCTGAGAGCGCTCTGAACGGCGTCCTCGCGCCTGCGTTCGGCCGTTTCGATCTCGGCTTTTGTCGCCCGGCCTGCGGTCATGGCGACCCGCATATCGCGCGCCACCAGGGTCGCTGCGTGTGCTTTACGCGCATTGCCGTCATCAAAACCAATCTTCTGAATCAGGCAGATCAGGGACGCCGTCTCATCGGGCGAATAATCCGGCACCCGGCGAGATGCTTCTCTTCCCCCTGACACAACGACGCGATCAACATCCGCAAAAGCATCATCCCCGATGTCGGCATTCCATTCGCCCGGAGGCCGCTCTGCACCTGCAGCGCTGACCAGCTGATCCGGGATCAGCTGTGTCTCCGGCAGCGCCTGCGCAACGCGTTGATCAGCAGCCTCCGGGGAGGGCGGCGTTTCGGGAGCGACGAGGTCGAGACCGCTTGTCATCTGCGCGCCGATACGAAGTTGCGCCGCGGGGATGTCGAGCTCAAACGGCTTGGCGTCAAAGCTGAAGCAGGCCGACAGGGGGAGCACCGCTGCCCCAACCAGAGCTCGGCCTATGCAATGCCGGATCGAAAAATCCATGAGCAACTCCAGCGCGTTGGTCGGCGCAGCAAGGTCCCCGCCCGAAAAGGCGCCTGGCGGCAGCCCGCAGATTGTAAGCTGCTTTACGCTCGGAAGCGACTTGCAGATCGTGCGGCCGGGTAACATCTCGGAATGCGGCAGGCGGCCAAGCAGACATATTGAAGGAGCAGACAGCCACAGCTGTCTGCAGATGACGAAGATCAGCACAACCTGCCATGACCCGGACCAGCCAGACCCGGATCCGGAGACAACTGGCGGGCGCCCAGAATCTTTGGCGACGTCCAGCTCGTTGGTGCAAATTGGGGCAGGCCATCGGTCGAACCGATCAGGCCGCGCGCGGCGCGTTGGACAGCGGCAAGCCTTCCGCGAAAAATCTGCTGCAGTGTGACAGTGCGGGCGACATCGGTCGCCTGGGGGCGTGTCCAGATGAATGGTGTACGCGCCGGCACGCGTCTCGGGCCTCGCCGCCAGGCTGGGCCGGTCATGCTGCAGGCAGGGCCGGCAGGCTGTCGAGGGGATCATCGCTCATCGGTGCGATTGCTTCCAGCGCCATGTCGCGCGAACGCCGAACCGCCCATTCGTCGTTCTGCCCAGGCAGGATGGCGCCGACGAGCCGGATCAACCTGGCTGTGAGCGTGATCCTGACAGGTGTGGCACGCGACTTGCGTCGGAGATGGCTAGCTGACCCGTCAAGGAAAGAAGCCTGCCATGCTGCGAACTGTTCTTCTTTCCATGTCCCT
>JBMOGP010000515.1:0-2534 GCA_049318285.1 Hyphomonadaceae bacterium | reverse complement strand
AAAGGGGACAAAACTCACGATATGGGGGCGGCTGTAGCGTAGCCCTGCGAGGCCGGAGGCCGAGCGATTAGGGCGGAGCGGAGGCCGCCCCCATATCGTCGGCCGAGCGAAAACGGCCTACTCACCGCCGGGATCCTTCTTCTTTCGACTGCTTTTCAGCCGGTAGCTGTCGCCATTCATCTCCAGAATGTGCACGTGGTGGGTCAACCGATCCAGCAACGCCCCCGTCAGCCGTTCGGATCCCAGCACTTCGGTCCATTCGGCAAATGGCAGGTTGCTGGTTACCAATGTGGAAGCGCGTTCGTAGCGTTGGCTGAAGACTTCAAACAGCATTTCCGCGCCGGTTTTTGATAACGGTACGAATCCCAGCTCATCCACGATCAGGAGTTCCTGGCGCGCCAGGATTCTCTGGTACCGCAGCAGGCGTTTCTCGTCTTTGGCTTCCATCAGTTCGTGAACCAGTGATGCCGCCGTTGTAAACCGCACCCGGAAGCCCTGCTGGCAAGCGGCCAGCCCCAGCGCCAGCCCAATGTGCGTTTTGCCCGTTCCGGAATTCCCCAAAGCCAGCACGTTCTCCCGCCTGCTGATCCATTCTCCGCGCGCCAGTTCAACCACCAGTTTCTTGTTCAATGTCGGGATCGCCAGAAAGTTGTACGTCTCCAGGCTCTTAGTGACCGGAAACCGTGCGGACTTAATCCGTCGCTCCGTCGACCGCCTCTCGCGATCTATCATCTCCAGTTCGATCAGACGCAACAGAAACTGTTCGAACGTCGTTGCCTCCTTGGCGCATTGCTCGGCCAGTTTCGGGTACTCGCGCACCATGGTCGGCAAACGCAGTTGTTTCAGGTAGTGTTCCAAAAGGACTTGCGGGGTCTCGTTCACAGCGACCCTCCGCCCGGGTGCATCGGCGCCTGCGTTAATAGCACCTGATAATCGACGGCCCGTGTCAGCGACACCTCCGCCGCCGGCAGGTGGGGATAGTTCTCCAGATCCAGCTTTGGCGGTCGCTGTTCGATCGCGCACAACAGCAGGTGCTTCACCGCATCAAAGGCGATGGCGCGCATCTGGAGCGCCTGCTGAGCGGCCACCGTCACTTCGTCCATCGAAAAGGTCTTCATCAGCATGAGTACCTGCACGTACTCACGCCGTCCGCGCTTGCCCAATCGGGCCTCCATCTGCCGCCGTAGTTCGGCGAATGCCTCTGGCAGTTGCCAGCCTTGGAGCGGGGCCGCTTGGTCCAGTGCATTCGTCTTCTGTTCGAGTAACGACAGATAGTGCAGTGGGTCGAAGATCATCTCTTGCCGTCCGTAGCTGCGCGGATGCCGGGCAATCACCTCGCTGGCCGCGCTGATGACCACTTCCCACACGAACGCCTTCAACAGCACCTGCCGGTGCCCGTACTCGACAGGAACCGAATAGTCGTTGGTCTCATATCGCACCAGCGCCTGCGAACTGGCCCGGGTGGCCTTCCGGTCGCAAGCTTCGTGTGGTGCTGGCGGCAATGGCAGCAGTTTTTCCTTGTCGCGCTCAAATCGCGCGGCTATCGTCTCTTTTTCCCCATGCACTCGCTTGTCCCGCCGTAGCTGGCACTGTTCCAGGAGGTGCTCGTTGAGTTCCTCCCAGTTTGTGCATCGCGGAACGGGCACCATGAAGTTCCGCCGCGCATAGCCCACCAGCCCTTCCACGTTGCCCTTGTCGTTTCCCTTGCCCGGACGTCCGAACTTCGCCGCGAACAGATAATGCGACTGCAACCCGCTGAACCCGGCCGTCGGCCTCCGCTTGCCGTCGCCGGTAATCTGAGCTACCGCGATGCGCGTATTGTCGTAGAGAATCGTCCGCGGCACTCCCTGGAAATAGGCGAACGCCCGGTTGTGCCCTTCGAGAAAGGACTCGGTGTTTTCGGCCGGAAACGCCACTACGAAACAGGCGTCGGAGTGAGGCAGGTCCATACAAAGGAAATGCGTCTTTTGTTCGATACCGCCGATCACCACTAAGGCTTCGCCGAAGTCGGCTTGCGCATCGCCGGGAGGGTGCGCAAGCGGAACGAAAACTTCCTTATGCCGTACCAGGGCATCCCGCACATAGTCCTTCACGATCGTGTACCCGCCACCGAAACCATGCTCGGCTTTTAGCCGGTCCCAAATTCGCTTCGCTGTGTGCCGCTGTTTCTTCGGCTGCGATTTGTCATCTTCCAGGATCTGGTCAATGACCCCCAGCCACGGGCCCAGCTTCGGCCGGGCGATTGGCTTCTTGCGGACATAACCAGGCGGAACAGAAAACCCCATCATCTTCCGGATCGTCTTGCGCGATAGCCCAAACTCTCTCGACGCATTCCGCATGCTCATGCCGTCCACTTGCACGGCTCGTCTCACGCGCGCATATAGGTCCACTTTGTACACCTCCTTAGGTATTCCACAAGCACAGCTCTCCCGCTGCCCCCGCGGATTTCCATGTGTGGTGGTCTACTTTTCGACCGCCACAAACCGCCGCTCAAGCGGCGTTTCGTGGTCCATTATTGCTCCGCCCTTTATAGC
>JBMOGP010000514.1:0-2538 GCA_049318285.1 Hyphomonadaceae bacterium | reverse complement strand
GCTGAGTATCCTGACCCTTTCCGCCCTGCAGGGCGCTGCCTTCACCGTGCCTTCCGCCATGGCCAAGGCCGGGGTTTTGGCGATGACGCAAAGCCTGGCGGTCGAATGGGGCCGGCATGGCATTCGGCTGGTGGCGATTGCGCCCGGTACTTTCCCGACCGAGGCCGCTGTGGCGCGGCTGCGTCCCGGTGGTTTGGATCATGGCGATGTGCCGTTGAATCGTGCTGGGCGACATGAAGAACTCACCGACCTTGCCGCCTATCTGGTTTCAGAAAATGCTGACTACATCACAGGCGAATGCGTGGTGATTGATGGCGGGCGGCGCTATCTGGGTGGCGCACGGGCTGGCGTGCGAGAGATGCTCGGCTGGGATGATGCTGCCTGGGAAAAACACCGCGAAAAGACACCAAAGAAATGACCGAAGCCTTCACGGAAATTCTCTACTCAGTTGCGGATCGCGTCGCGACCATCACGCTCAATCGGCCAGAGCGTATGAATGCGTGGTCGAGCGTGATGGAAGCTGAAACCCGCGCCGCCTTCGCGCTGGCGGTTGCGGATGACGATGTGCGCGCCATTGTCCTGACCGCAACCGGCAAGGGGTTTTGCGTCGGCGCGGATGTTTCCGCCATCGCCACGCGCGGTGCGGAACGCCCGACCTATGCGGGGGTGACGCCGCCACCTGGTGAGGCGCCTCCCAGTGATGATTTCGCGCGGCGCTATTCCTATATGCTCAATATCGGCAAGCCGGTGATTGCGGGCATTAATGGTGCGGTGGCGGGGGTTGGGCTTTGCCTGACGCTGTTTTGCGATATCCGTTTCATGGCGGCGGGGGCGAAGCTTTCAACGACTTTTGCGCGGCGCGGACTGGTCGCGGAACATGGCAGCGCCTGGATGCTGCCGCGCCTGATCGGGCCGATGAATGCGGCTGATCTTATGCTCTCAGGCCGCAGCATCACCGCTGAAGAAGCCGCTGGCATGGGCCTGGTGCGCGCGCTGCCGGCGGATGGCTTCCACGCGGCGGTGCAGGCTTACGCGGCTGATCTCGCGAATAATTGCTCGCCACGTTCCATGCGCGTGATCAAGCGGCAATTGATGCTGGCGCCATTCCAAAACCTGTCAGACGCAGTGGAGATGGCCGAGGTGGAACAGGATGCCACGCGCGGCACGGAAGATAGGCGTGAAGGTGTGGCGGCGTTTCTAGAAAAACGTAGGCCGAATTTCACCGGGCGCTGAATGGCGTTGATCCAAGGCGATGCGGCGAAACAAGGCCTCACACATTGAACCTGAACAGCATCACATCCCCATCGCGCACGACATATTCCTTGCCTTCCACGCGCATCTTGCCGGCTTCCTTGATGGCCTTCTCGCTCTTGTACTTGTCGAGATCGGCCAGCGTGTAGATCTCGACGCGGATGAACCCTTTCTCGAAGTCGGTGTGGATGACGCCCGCGGCCTGCGGCGCGGTGGCGCCGACGGGAACCGTCCACGCACGGACCTCCTTCTCGCCTGCGGTGAAGTAGCTCTGGAGGCCGAGCAGGCGGTACGTGGCGTGGGCGACCGACTCGAGGGCGGGCTCGGTGAGCCCCAAGGCCTCGAGCATCTCCTGTCGCTCGCCGTCGGGCATCATCGCCAACTCGCTCTCGATCTTCGCGCACACGGCGACCACCTCGGAGCCCTCGGCGGCGGCGTGGGCCCGCACCTTCTGGCACGCCTCGCTCTGCCCCTGGAGGTCGTCCTCGTCGACGTTCATCACGTAGAGGACTCGCTTGCCGGTGATCAGGCCGAGCTGCTTGAGCTGACGGAGCTGCTCGGGGTCGTCGAACTTCACCGACCGGGCGGGTTTGCCCGCGCCCAGCGCGGGGTGGAGCTTCCTGAGCACCTCGAAGCGGGCGACGTCCTCGGGCTTGCCGCTCTTGGCCGCACGTTCCGCCTTGCCCAGCGCACCGTCGACGGTCTGGAGGTCGGCGAGGATGAGTTCGGTGGCGATGATGTCGATGTCGCGGATGGGATCGACCGAGCCGGCCACGTGGAGGATGTCCTCGCCCCCGGGGGCCTTCGTGAAGCAGCGGACGACCTGCAGGATGGCGTCCACCTCGCGAATGTGGCTGAGGAACTTGTTGCCCAGCCCCTCGCCGACGCTCGCGCCCTTGACGATGCCCGCGATGTCCACGAGCTTGAGGGCGGCGGGGATCACCTTCTGCGGCGGGATGTACTTGGTGATCTGGTCCAGCCGTTTGTCGGGAATCGGCACGATGCCCACGTTGGGCTCGATGGTGGCGAAGGGATAGTTCGCGGCGAGCGCGCCCGCCTTGGTGAGGGCGTTGAAGAGGGTGCTCTTTCCGACGTTGGGCAGTCCGACGATCCCGGCTTCCATGGACGAATCGCTTCCTTTCGCTTCCCGAAACCGCGATGCGGGCCCGACCCGGGCGCCGATTGCAGTCTCGGGGGGGCAGAGTGTAGTCGGGTGCGGGGCGGTCCCCGTCGCCGGCCAGGCGTTCCCCTATCCTTGAGCGACCCCATGAGCGACCCCATGAGCGA
>JBMOGP010000513.1:0-2538 GCA_049318285.1 Hyphomonadaceae bacterium | reverse complement strand
CGTTCGCGAATGACGTAGCGGCGCGCGCAGGCAATGGCGGAGCCCTTCCGCCGGACTTGTCCATTATCACCAAGGCCCGCCATGGCGGGGCGGGCTACATCTACTCGCTGTTGATGGGTTACACGCCGCCGCCCGCAGGCCTTACCGTCGCACCAGGCCAGCACTACAATGCCTATATGCCCGGCGACACCGGCGCGAGCTGGGCGGGCGATCCTCGTCACAAGCCGCCGGGTGGATTCCTCGCCATGGCATGGCCGCTCGAGTACGCCGAAGTCACCTTCGACGATGGCACGGCGACCACGCAGGAACAGATGGCGCATGATGTGTCTGTCTTCCTCGCCTGGGCAGGCGACCCGAAAGCTGTCGCGCGCAAGCAGATGGGCGCTGCTGTGATCCCCTACCTGCTCCTCCTCTCTCTGCTCGTGTTCCTGTCGTACAAGCGCCTGTGGCGGAACGTGGAACACTGATCGCGAAGCCGCTATCGATGACGCACTCAGGGGCCTCGGCGACCGAAAGGTTCCCGGGGCCTTTCCACACCTGCGACGGCGTTACGGCAGGCGGTACAGCCCCGGGGCCTCTGCAGTCACAAGCGCGCTTGACGACAATTACCTTCAAAGGCGTTGCGCCTGAACGCTACCACGGCGCAGCGGATCGGCCTGACGTCTCTGGTCTCGCTCGCGTTCATCGCATGCCTGATCTTCATCTCTCGGCCAGAGACGTGGCGGGAAACCAACGCGATGATCTCGATTTTCTTCCCCTTCATGTACATGGGGCCGGGCATCTGGGCCGGGCGGCGCCTGTTCGCCATCGGCTTCGTCACCGCGGCCGGGATCATGGCGGGCTTCATCTGGATCGATGAATACTATCTGCTGTGGATGGGCATCTTCGGCGGCGGCTCCCTCATCGCGGGCGGCCTCTGGCTCAGGAGCGCCTGAGCATGGACGGGCCCGACGAGATCATCCATCAGTCGATGCGGCTGCGCATCGCCGCGACCCTCAACGCGCTGCCCCAGGGAGAGCAGCTCGAATTCAACAAGCTGAAGGCGGTACTCGGGGCCACGGACGGGAACATGGCGACACATCTCGCCGCCCTGGAGAAGGCGGGCTACATCGCCGTGCAGAAGGACTTCGTGGGCAAGAAACCGCGCACACGTGTATCGCTCACGCGTATCGGTCGAAAGGCGTTCGACAGGCATGTCGCCTACCTGCGCGAGTTGCTGGACGGCGGCAGCTGAAAGCGGATGCAGCTACGCGGTCGTCGCCGGTCCCGCAGGCGCCGCGGGAGAAAGCTTCGTACGCAGGCTTTCAAGCGCCACGAGCAACTCCCCCTTCGCGGCTTCAGGAAGATCCGGGCGACGCAACATGTGCATGGTACTGATGTGGACGCGCAGTGGCTCCCAGTCTGATTTCTGGCGGACAAGCAGAGCGTCGGCCACTTCGCAGAGGCTTCGTGCCGCGATGTCCATCTCGGGGATTCCCGCGACGGTCGCAACACCGATCATGCGCCGGGATGTGTCGTAGACCTCGCGCATCTGCACGCTCCGTGCGTCGTCGTCGCCCGAGAGCCCCGCAGGAAACGCCGCGAGCAATACATCAAGGCGCGCCTGACACTCGTTCTCCATCTCGCCCAGAAGCGCTTCCGCTTGCTTGATAGCCGTGGAGGCCATCATTGGCGGGGCGTTGTCGAGCGCAGCACGCAGCTGGTTCTTTGCGTAGGTGATCTTCATGACGAAGCCGCAGCGTTCATGACCATGTCGATCTCCTCCTGACTCATGTCACCACCTGCTGCAATGCGCGCCGCGACATCACGATCCTTCTGCCGTCCGCCCAGTGTGCCTTCCGGAAGCGCCTGATCGCGCCAGCGACGGTCGGGGCCAACATAGTGCCCGGTCTCGACATACGGCCGCTTCTCGCGCGACATCCAGAGAATTCGCTCGAGCAGAACAGTGGCCGAGAGCGGCCGTGAGACGACGAAATTGGCACCAGAATCGCGAAGCTGCCCAATCCTGCTGTGTTCAGTATGGCCCGTCACGACCAGCACCGGCGCATGCCGGTTGGGCGCCGGCAATTCGCGGCGGATCCAGCTGATGAGATCATAGCCATCCTGTCCAAAACCGGCGGGGTCGGTGACGATGAGGTCGTAGGGCTGGTTCGCCAGCTGGCGGCGGGCCTCCACAAGATCATCGCAACGCGCCAAGGCTCGGGCGCCGAACCCGACCAGCATCTGGACCACGATGCTCTGGCCCATCATGTCTGCGTCGACGAGCATGATGGACGTCCGCTGCAGGTTCAGCAGCGCCTTTGGGGGCTTGGCGGAGGGCATTCGTGGGCTGACCAGACTGTGTTGGTCCTGGTTCTAGCTCCCCGTCGTTTCACTACCGTTAATTTCTGCTTGTCGTAAGGCAGAAAAGCGCCGGTTTTATTGGTCACGCCAATGACCGTCCCTGCCCCGCAGCCGGACGCGATCCTGCGCTATCTCCACATCAGACGGGCTGGCGAGCGCCTTCGACACGCCGCCGGGAATGTCGATGACGTAGTG
>JBMOGP010000512.1:0-2538 GCA_049318285.1 Hyphomonadaceae bacterium | reverse complement strand
GAAGCTGAGGGCAAGGTAGGGGACTTCACAGCGGCAGGTGTTAGGCATCAGATTGCGAAAGGACGCCATTGGGCGAGGTCCAGTCACTCAGCCACACAGCCCATCCACCTCGCCGGCCACCTCTATTTCGCCGGCGCGGCGCGGGGCAGCCAGTCCGTCACGGTCTGCGCATCCAGTTCCGGTGCATCGGCTTCGTCCTCGTCATTGTCGGTGCGTCCCGCAACGATAACGCGATCGCCCAGTTCAACCTTTGCGCCGGTATCGCCGACATCGACCAGCAGCAGCCTGCCGCTGGTTTCCAGCACAAAGTCGCCGTCCGCCTCGACCGACAGCACGGTGCCCGTGAACGTCATGGCCTGATCAGAAGGGGTTCGATCCGAAAGGGCGTAGATGCCGGTGTGGCTGCAGGCGGCGGTGAGCAGCAGCGGGGCCAGAAGGATGTGTTTCATGCCGTCGCGCGCCCTGGCTGGTTCGACACTCGATGTGGGAAGGAGGTCTGACACAACAAGGAAGGACGTTCGCGCAACAGATCACAAGATCGGCACCGATGCATGGTCAGCCGGCCCTGGCGCCTCCGCGGCGATCTCGCGCAATTCCTGGTCCGAAAATCGCGAGGCAGGTCAGGCGTCACCTGCTCGAATTCTTCGCACCAGCCTCCCCGCGAACCGCTCTGATCCGGCCGCTATCGTCCAGACGATTTGCGCGCATCAAGCCAGTCACGGATCGTGCGGTTCACGAGTTCCGGCGCATCGTGATGAACGTTGTGGCTGGCGTCGGGGATCATGACGAGGGTGCTGTCCTTCGTGATGTGGTTCCACATGCCTGCGTGACCCGAGGCGAGAAGATAAGGATCCTTTACGCCGTGGAGGACAAGCACGGGCACGGTGACCGGCGGATAAATGACGGGCGGCGCACCCGGTGCAGGTGCGTTCTTCCCGAGCGGAAAGTTTGCGCGGTAGTAGTTCATCATTGCCGAAAAGTCGGAACGCTTCAGCGCCTCGATATACCTTGCCTTCTCCGCCGGGTCCTTGATCCCGCCAGCGAATGCCTCCGCCGTCAGGTTCTTCTCCGAGCCTTCCTTCTGGAAGTTTACGGCGTACTGGCTGTTGCGCAGCTGGACCGGGTTGGTCGCGAGCTCATTGGCGAAGGTCGTAGGGTGCGGCACTGACAGGATGACAAGCTTGTCGAGCATCTCGGGACGCTCGAACGCAAAATTCCACGCGATGATCGCTCCAAAGTCGTGGCCGATGATGATTGCCTTGTCGCGTCCCTCGGCCTTGATCACGGCAGCGACATCGGCGACCAGCTTCGGCATGGCGTAGTTCTCGACGCCTTTCGGCTGGTCAGAAAAATTGTAGCCCCGGGTGTCCATCGCGACGGTGCGGTAGGCGTCGCTGAGCGCCGGCGTGAGCTGTGTCCATGTGCCCGAATAGTCGGGGAAGCCGTGAATCATGATGACGAGGGGGCCCGAGCCGGAGCCAAGGTAGTGGATTTTCACCCCATCCGGGCTGGTCGCATACCTGTCTTCGATGACAGCAGCCGCCGGCTGAACCGACGCCGGGCGACTTTCGAAATCAACGGCAAGCGAGGTGCACGATGCGACGATCAGGATCGGCGCAAGCAGGAGGCACGGCCGGAAAGCGTGCATGGTGTTTTCCTCGATCAGGGCGTTCAGGCCATCACGACCCGGGCGCGCTTGCCTCATGCTGACTAGCAGACACACAATCAGATCGCCAAGCACACCGGAAAAGCCCCAAAGGTTACGGACATCGCACGCCGGCGAACCTCCAGCCGCTCAGCCGCGCAGCCCATCCACCTCGCCGGCCAACCCCAGCACCGTCTCCACCATCCGCGCAATATCCTGCGGCCGCGACAGCCGGTGGTCGCCATCCTTGATCAGCGACCACACCACATCCTTCGAGCGCAGCTTGTCGGCCAGATCCAGCGAATGGGTCCACGGCACATCCGGATCGAGGCCGCCCTGCAGGATGCGCACGGGCACATCGATCGCGATCTCGCCATCGAGCACATTCCACGCGCGCCCCTCGACGATCAGGTCACGCGTGATCGGATAGCCGGCGGGATCATAATCCGACGGCCGCGTCCAGAACCCCTGCTCCATGATCTGGCGCCTTTGACTCTCATCGAACGACGCCCACATCAGCCTGTCGGTGAAGTCCGGCGCCGGGGCCAGCAGCACCAGCCCCTTCACCCGCTCCGGCCGCGCCAGCGCGACAAGCAGCGCCATCCACCCGCCCATCGATGAGCCGACCAGAACCAGAGGTCCCTCGCTCAGCCGGTCCGCCACAGCCAGCGCATCAGACCGCCAGCGGCCTATTGTTCCCTGAGCGAACGCGCCACTGCTCTCGCCATGGCCGAAATAATCGAACCGCACGAAACTCCGCCCCGCCTGCCGGCAGGCGCCATGCAGGACCGACGCCTTCTCGCCCAGCATGTCGGAATGGAAGCCGCCGAGCCACACCACCCCGGTGCGTCCCGGATCGCCCGCGCTTCGCCGGTCGGCGATCCTTGCCCCGC
>JBMOGP010000511.1:0-2541 GCA_049318285.1 Hyphomonadaceae bacterium | reverse complement strand
GCAGCTTGTCGGGGTGCACCAGCCCAAGCGCGACCAGACCGTAGATCGGCTCCTTCGAGTCAATCGAATGGCCGCCTGCCACCGGAATGCCGGCCGCAGCGCAGACGGACGCTCCACCCGCCAGGATCTGCCTGATCATCTCGACCGGCATCGCGCCCACCGGCATGCCAACAATGGCGAGAGCAAAAATCGGGGTCGCGCCCATCGCATACACATCCGACAGAGCGTTGGTCGCCGCGATCCGTCCGAAATCGAACGGATCATCGACCACCGGCATGAAAAAGTCGGTTGTCGCAACGAGCGCCTGATCGTCGTTCAGGCGCCAGACAGCGGCGTCATCGGATGTCTCCGTACCTACCATGAGGTTGGCGAAGGACGCCGCAACCGGCATGCCGGCGAGAATTTCGCGCAACACGGCGGGGGCCAGCTTGCAGCCACACCCGCCGCCATGCGCCAGAGACGTCAGGCGAATTTCCTCGGCCATGGCGCGCACTCCTGCTTGCTAGTCGGCGGCAGTTTGATAGCAGCCCCTGACAAGCCTCGACAGTGTGTCGGGCAAAACGGCGCAGCCTATGTCAAATCCCGGCATCACCGATTCGGTCGACCGCACGTCGCTCACCCGGTTCGACATGATCATCGATGTGCGCAGCCCGGCCGAGTTCGCCGAGGATCGTGTGCCGGGGGCGGTGAACCTGCCCGTGCTGGACAACACGGAACGCGCCATCATCGGCACAACCTATGTGCAGGAATCGCGGTTTCTCGCGCGCCGCATGGGCGCAGCGCTGGTCGCGCGCAATGTTGCGCGGCATCTGGAAACGGCGCTGAAGGACGCGTCGCCGACCTTCCGCCCTCTGATCTACTGCTGGCGCGGCGGACAGCGCTCCAACGCAATGGCCTTGATCCTCGCGCAGGTGGGGTGGCGGACGACTGTGCTGCAGGGCGGCTACAAGACGTATCGGCGCAATGTGCAGCGCCGCCTCTACGATGAGCCGCTGGGGCTCGGCCTGATCCTGCTCGACGGTAATACCGGCTGCGGCAAGACCGAAATTCTGAAACGTGCAGCGGCCAGGGGCGCACAGGCGCTCGATCTCGAAGCGCTCGCGCAGCACAGGGGCTCACTATTCGGCGCGATGGCCGACGCCCAGCCTTCGCAGAAATGGTTCGAGTCCAGCCTCGTCCACGAATTGTCCGCGATGGATCCTGCGCGACCCGTGCTTGTGGAAGCGGAGTCGAACAAGATCGGCAAGCGCACCCTGCCGCCCGCGCTCTGGCAGGCGATGCTGACGGCTGGTCGCATCGAGGTAACGGCGCCGGTCGATGAACGCGTTCGTTACCTGATCAATGCCTATCCAGAGATGATCGCCGACCGCGAATTGCTGGATACGGCTCTGACGCGGCTCGACGTCTATCCCGGTCACAAGCAACTTGCGGCATGGCGTGCGCTGGCCGACGCAGGCCAGTTTGAGGACCTCGTGCGCGAGGTTGTCGAACGGCACTATGATCCGTCCTACCTGCGCTCCAGCAAGCGAGATGCGCGGCCGCGTCTTGCAACGGTTGAGCTTGGCTCGCTCAGTGAAACTGAGCGTGACGCAGCCGCGCATCGCATCGCAGAGATTGTGGGAGCGGCCTAAAGCCCCATCTGGCGGCTGGCGAGATCCTTCATGATCTCCTCAGCCCCGCCGCCGATCGCATTGACCTTCACTTCGCGATAGATGCGCTCCACCTTCGCGCCGCGCATGTAGCCGGCGCCGCCGAAGATCTGTACCGCTTCCGAGGCGCAGTGCGCCATGGTCTGCGTCGCCTGGTTCTTCAGCATGCAGATTTCTGCGACAGGGCTCTCGCCCTGCGTCAGCCGCCACGCCAGCAGCATCAACATCGATTCCGTCGCGACGACCTTCTGCATCATGTCGACGAGCTTGTGGCGGATGACCTGATGCTGGGTCAGCGGCTTGCCGAAGGTCTCGCGCTGCTGCGCATAGGCGATCGCTTCCTCAACACAGACCCGCGCATACGCCGCGCAGGAGGCTGACATGCCCATGCGTTCGGAGTTGAAGTTACGCATGATGATCTGGAAACCGCCGCCTTCATCGCCGATCAGGTACCCCACCGGCACACGGCAATCGGCGAAGTGGAGTGTCGCCGTATCGGAAGCCCACCAGCCCATCTTCTTGAGCTTCGTCCGCGACAGCCCTGGCGTGTCGCCCGGGATCAGCAGCATGCTTACCCCGCCCGGCCCCGCCCCACCGGTGCGCACAGCAACCGTCAGCCAGTCCGCCCGCATGCCGGACGTGATGAATGTCTTCTCGCCATTGACGATGTAGTGGTCGCCATCGCGCCGCGCGGTCGTGCGCAGGTTCGCGACGTCGGAGCCGCCGTTCGGTTCGGTGATGGCCAGCGCAGAAATCTTCTCGCCCGCAATGATCTGCGGCAGCACCCGCGCCTGAACCTCCGGCCGGCCGCCAGCAACGATGGGCGGCGCTCCGATACCATGGCTCATCAGACCCGCATTGACCCCGCCTGCACCGTGGCGCGCCATTTCCT
>JBMOGP010000510.1:0-2543 GCA_049318285.1 Hyphomonadaceae bacterium | reverse complement strand
TTTCAGGTCGCCAAACCACTTTCCATCCAGCAATAGCGGAATGGAATGCGGCGATCTACGATGTAATTATTCGGGCGCCATGCCCTACCTTATCGGCCGAACATGGGCGAAAAACCAGGTCTTCTCTCCCCGATGCCAATCCGCAGCCTGCTCGGGAGCGCGACGTGAGCAACGTCGCAACCCCGGATGACCCCGACGCAGCGCATCCCGGAGGCAATGGAACCTCGGGGGGCACCGGCGGCCCCTCCGGCCCTGCCGGCAATCCGCGATCCACGATGGATTCGAAGCGACTCGGCATCACAGGCCGTTTCAAGACCCTGACGCAAAACCCCGCGGAGCCCACCGGCGCCCGGCCGCCGATGCGCATCCTCTGCGTCGAGGACTCGGACATCGATTTCGAGCTCATGCAGTACGCACTTCGTTCCGCAGGCCTCGCCCACACGGCGGTCAGGGTGGAAGACGAGGCCGGCATGTGCGAGGCGCTCGCCAGCGGCGTTTGGGATGTGGTGATTTCCGACCACAACCTGCCGCGCTTTTCATCCGCCGCCGCCCTCAAGGTATTGCGGCAGGCAGAGCCGGATACCCCGTTCCTGATCGTTTCAGGGGCGATTGGTGAGGACGCCGCGGTGGCCGCGATGCAGGCGGGCGCCGACGACTACCTCATGAAGAACAGCCTGAAAAGGCTCGCGCCGGCGATCGAGCATGCACTTGGCGCCGCCAACGAACGGCGCAATCGACGCGCGACCCAGAATGAGCTTCGCGATTCGCTCGACTACCTGAGAACGGTACTGACAGCCTCGCCCATCGCCATCATTACCCTCGACGACCAGCTTCGCGTCAATCTTTTCAACGCGTCCGCCGAGCGCATTTTCGGTATCGCCCGTAACGCGATCATCGCCAATCCGCTGCCCATCGCCAACCCTGCCAACCAACGGGTGCTCGAACAGATACGCGATGCCATTCGCCACGGCCCGGTCCAGAGCATTGAAGAAACCTGGATTCGCGGCGACGGTGCTGCCCGGGACTTCACCTTCGCGGCCGCCCGGCTCGGCGAGGATGAATCTGCGGAAGCGGTCGTGTTCATCGCCGACAATACCGAACAAAAGCAGGCTGAACTGACACAAAGGGAAACCGAAACCCGATTCGCCGCGATATCGGCGAACCTTCCCGGGGTGGTTTTCCAGATGCTGGCCCGCCCCGAGCAGCGCTTGCTCCTGATGCCCTTTGTAAGTGCCGGTGCGACCCATCTGTTCAACATCAGCCCGGCCGATTTTCTTGGCAATCCGGGGCGCTTCGTCGAACTGCTTGATCCGGTCGACCGGGAAAACATGTTCGAATCGCTCGACAACGCCATCCGCACCGGCACCTTCCTGGAAGGCCAATGGCAGATCGCGCGCGCCGACGGCAGCCGCCGCTGGATCCAGCTTTCGGCCACCGCCCGCGAAGCCAACGGCGGCAACTGGTTGTTCGACGGCATCATTACCGACATCACGTCCCAGAAGGAAACCGAGCGCGAACTGACCAGTTCACGCGAGGAACTGCGCGAACTCACCGCCCACATCGAAGCGCTGAAGGAAGAAGAGCGCCGCGCCGTGGCGCGTGAGATCCACGACGACATCGGCAGCACGCTTGCGCGCATGAAAGCCGACCTCGCATGGCTGGCACGGCATCACGGCTACAACCCGGAGATCGCCAGCAAGATCGCCTCGATGACCGAGCTCGCCGATGGCGCCGTGCAGACCGCCAATCGCATTGTCCAGGCGCTGCGACCGGGCATCCTCGATTACGGCATCGCCCCGGCCCTGGAATGGCAGGCCAAGGATTTTGCGAGCCATAACGGCATCGAAGTCAGCTTCGAGACCAACGACGATGAACTGGTCCTCGATATCGAGCAATCCACCGCCCTGTTCAGGGTCTTTCAGGAGTCCCTCACCAATATCTCCAAGTATGCCCAGGCCACCCGCGTCGAGACCGAGTTGTTCGTCACAAAGGGTAGCGTCGCGCTGGAAGTGCGCGACAACGGCGCCGGATTGCGCGTCGGCGACCTCATGAAGCCGACGTCATTCGGCATACGCGGCATGATGGAACGGGTACGCGCCCTGGGCGGCTGGCTGGACATCAGCAGCCCGGCCGGCAAGGGCACCACCGTGATGCTGTCGATTCCGCGCCGCCGCCCGGGCACCCCGGGCGCCCCGCAGCACGACAGCGACCCGGATTCGGGTACCAATCCTTCCGAGAAATCGCGCCTCTCCGACGGGAGTGGCGCCTTAACCAACCAACAGGGAACCCCTCCATGATTCGCGTCCTGATCGCCGACGACCATGCGATTGTCCGCAAGGGACTGGTACAGATCGCCTCCGAAAGCCGCGAGATTGAAATGCGCGGCGAGGCCTCCGAGTACAGCTCGCTCATGAAGCTGATGAAGGACGAGCCCTGCGACGTACTCCTGCTCGACATTTCGATGCCCGGCAAGAACGGCATCGACGTACTCAAGATCGTGCGCGAGCAATACCCCAAGGCGCATGTGTTGATCCTGTCGATGT
>JBMOGP010000509.1:0-2548 GCA_049318285.1 Hyphomonadaceae bacterium | reverse complement strand
GCTGCCGGGTCTTTGAAGCGAGGCGCGAACGCGCCGATGTTTCGCTGGGCGAAAGCCTTGCCTGCCCTTGCGGTTATTGCATCACTGTCGGCCGGGCCGGTGGCCGCCCAGCCGGATAGCTGGTAGCCTCAGACTTTCACGCTGTCGAACGGCTTGCAGGCCGTGTTGCCGGATCATCGTGGGCCGGCGGCGAAGCAACTTGCCCAGCTTCGGACGATAGTGGTGTTTTCTGGACCGGGCATGCGCCGCGAGGACCCGGATTTCTTAGCGGCCTGTCTGCAGAGCTACATTATCGGCGGCGGCGCGCTGTCGTTCCGTCTGGCCGATGATCTGCGCGAGAAGCGCGGGCTGACCTATGGCCTCGGTACGGGCCTCATTCTGCAGACGCATTTCTGGCGCTGGACCGGATCGACCTTGGTCCAGAACGACAAGGCGGACGAGGCCGTGACGCTGATCCGCGAGAATATCGGGCGGCTGGGGCGCGAGAGGCCAAGACAGGCGGAGCTCGACGACGCCATGGCTTATGTGACGGGCGCATTTCCGCTGGCCTTCGATTCCAAGCCCAGGATCGCGCGTAATCTGCTGGGGTTCCGGCAGGACAATCTGGCTGCGGATTATGTCCAGGGCCGCAACGCCTGCTTCGAGGGCGTCACGCTGGCGGACCTTAAGCGGGTGGCGGGCGAGTACATGAAGCGGGAGCGGTTCACTTTAGTGTTGGTGGGCCAGCCGGCGCTCGATTGACAGGTTTCCTGCGGCAGAAAGCTGTGAAGGCGCTGTCGTGCTGTCCTGCCAAGCCGCGAGGCCGGCGTTAGGATGACTGAATGGCCGAATCATCCCTGAGCCCGCCCGAAGGACGCATCCGTCGCCTGCCACCGGACGCGGTGAACCGCATTGCGGCTGGCGAAGTGGTGGAGCGGCCTGCCGCGGCCGCGAAGGAACTGATCGAGAATGCGCTCGATGCCGGTGCGAAGTCGATCCGCGTGCGAATCGAGGGCGGAGGGTTGACGCGCCTGCTCGTCGAGGATGACGGGCTCGGCATGAGCGCGGACGAGTTGCCGGTGGCGATTGAGCGGCATGCCACGTCCAAGTTGGCTGCTGATGACAGCGGTCATGTGGACCTGCTCGACATCCGGACGATGGGGTTCAGGGGCGAGGCGCTGCCGTCTATCGGGTCGGTGTCCCGGCTGGGCATTCTGAGCAAGGCTGTCGGAGCCGATGCGGCCTTCGAGATCACCGTGGATGCGGGGCGGATCGACGGACCGAACCCGGCGCCCTGGAGCGGGCTGACCAGCAACGGCACGCGCGTGGACGTGCGCGATCTTTTCTATGCGACACCGGCGCGGCTGAAGTTCATGAAGACGGAGCGATCGGAGGCGCAGGCGATTGCGGACACTGTGCGTCGCCTCGCGCTGGCGCGGCCAGACGTGGCATTCCATCTCGAGACGGACGAGCGAACCGTCATCAAGCTGCTGGCGGAGCATGGTGAGGCGAGCGAAGCCCGACTGGGACGCCTGGGCGCCGTGCTGGGCAAGGAGTTTCGCGAGAACGCCGTGGAGATCGGCGCTGAGCGCGAGGGCGTGCGTGTGTCGGGCTTTGCAGGATTGCCGACCTTCAATCGCGGCAGTGCTCAGCACCAATACCTGTTCGTCAACGGCCGGCCGGTGAAGGATCGCTTGATGGTCGGCGTGATCCGTGCGGCCTATCAGGACTTTCTCGCCCGTGACCGGCATCCAATGGCGGTGCTGTTTCTCGACCTCGATCCGATGCAGGTGGATGTGAATGTGCATCCGGCCAAGACAGAAGTGCGGTTTCGCGATTCCGGGAATGTGCGCGGGCTCATGATTGGCGCGCTGAGGCATGCCCTGGCGGCGGCTGGGCATCGCGCGAGCACGACGGTGGCGGGTGCGGCGCTGGGCGCGGCGACGAGCCATGTGGCCCCGTCTCTGCCGTGGACTTCGGGACAGGCGCGTTGGTCTCCGGCCCGGCCTGTGGTGGAAACGCCTCGCTATGCAGGCATGTCCAATACCAGGGCTGCGACCTTTGAGGCGTTCGCTAGCGCGGCGAGTGCGCGGGTTGAGCCTGCCCCGCAACCTTCGACCGACATACCGCCGCTCGGCGTTGCGCGTGCGCAGGTGCACGAGACTTATATCATCGCACAAACAGCGGATGGCATGGTGATCGTCGACCAGCACGCCGCACACGAGCGTCTGGTTTATGAGCGCATGAAGGCGCAGATCGCGGGCGAGGGCGTGCGGCGTCAGGCCCTGCTGATACCGGAGATCGTCGAGCTGTCCGAGGAAGAGGCGCTGCGCGTGCTTGATCGTGCGGACGAGTTGCTTGTGATGGGGCTGGAGGTCGAACCGTTCGGCCGTGGAGCTGTGGCCGTGCGCGCGACGCCGGCGATCTTCGGCGAGATGGATGTGAAGGGGCTGATCCGCGATCTGGCGGATGACTTCGCCGAGTATGAGGCGGGGCTGGCGCTCAAGGAGCGGCTGGAAGAGGTCATGGGCAACATGGCCTGCCGCGGCTCGGTGCGGGCGGGGCGCAG
>JBMOGP010000508.1:0-2554 GCA_049318285.1 Hyphomonadaceae bacterium | reverse complement strand
TTTGCCCGGGTAGAAGGCCTTAGCGCAGAGATGCAGGAGCGTGGTCGAATCCTTGCCGATCGAGTAGAGCAGCACAGGTTTTCTGAATTGCGCCGCCGTCTCGCGGATGATGTGAATGGCTTCCGCTTCGAGGCGGTCCAGATGCGACAGCTTCATGGGTTACACTCCGGGCATTCGGCGGGCGTTGCGGTTTCGCGGTTATCGGGGCGGGTACGGGCCACCTGATGGCCGCACAACTGGCAGCCGAAAACGAGCGTTTTGACCAGGCTTGTGGGAACGCCGCACTCTTCGCAGGCGAGGCCGCGTTCGGTGCGGATAACGCCGTAACCGGGCGCGCCGCAGGCGGGGCACGGCGTGGCGATTCGCTGCGCCAGCTTCGTGGCCAGCCTTGCAAGCCCGGCCATGCGCGTGGGGTTCAGGTGGGCGCGCATGTCGGTTTCAAGCCGCGCCGGACGCTCAGTACGGCGCAGCAGATCATCAAGATGATCGCGCGTTGCGATGCCTTTGGCGATCCCGCCTTCGCCATGAAGGATCACGGCATGAGAGGGAAAACCTGCGCGTGTAAGGAAGCCCTCGAGATCGGCCTCCGGCGTCACATCGAGTACCGCGAAATTGGTGTCCGGTGAAATCTGTTCCTCGGCGATCTCGAGGCCGCTTTCCCGGTCGATGAAGATCATCAGTTCATGGGCTGCAGGCAGAAAGGGAATCATGGGATGCGGACCGAAGCTTCCCTCGCTGGCCAGGCCCAGCGCCAGGCCGGAGGCTTTCATGCCCATCAGGGCCTTGAGGCGCGCGGTCTCGCGCATCGGCGCTGGCCGTGCGACTTCACCGGTGAAGGTGCCGAGACTGTCCGTGTCGAGGCCCTCCGGCACCATGATCCGCAGGCCCACCGCCTCCGACATTGCGGTGGCCACCGCCGCCTCCTTGCCGTGGCGCGTGGCAAGTGCTGCCACCGAACCCTGATAGCGGCTAGCGCAGAATCCGATCAGTCTGCATCGTAGCCTGCTGCGGCGAAGTAGTTTCGGCATTCCTGAAGCTTGAAGACTGGCAGCATGTCACCGATGGTGGTCCAGAGGCCCTCGACGGTGCGCTGTGCCGCCTTGCGCAGGAGTGCCTTGAGCTTTGCGAAGGCGTTCTCGATGGGGTTGAAGTCAGGGCTGTAGGGCGGGAGGTAGTGGAGTTCAGCTCCTGCCGCCTCTATAAGTTCGCGAACCCTTGGCCCTTTGTGGCTCGAGAGATTGTCCATGATGACGATGTCGCCGGGGCGCAGTTCGTGGGCGAGGACCTGCTCGACATAGGCCTCGAACGCCTCACGGTTGATGGGGCCGTCGAGAACGAAGGGCGCGATGAAACCTCGCAGGGTTAACGCACCGATGAACGTTGTTGTTTTCCAATGGCCATGGGGCACTCCAACCCTGAGCCGCGCGCCTCTCGCGCACCGGCCGTGGCGTCGCGCCATATTGGTGGAAGCCCAGGTCTCGTCGATGAACACGAGGCGCTCTGGCGCCAGATCGAGTTGTCCCTCGAACCAGTCCCTGCGGCGCCTCAGAATGTCGGGACGGTCCTGCTCAGCGGCGTGGGCTGTCTTTTTTTGCGCGTAATCGCGTGACGCGCGAAGAAGCGCTGAATAGTTCCGAAGCCAAAGGCGAGGCCTTGCCGGGCCAGTGCATGACGCACCTCCTCAATGGTGGCGTCCTGGGCAGGACCAAGTGCCCCCATAACGGCATCATGGTGCGCTTCGATGCGGCCCGACCGGCGATCACCGCCCAGGGCTTTGGGGCGAGGTTCGCCTTCTTCCCGTTTCCTCGCCCGCCACCGGCTGACGCTCGCCGGGCTGACCCCAAAGCGTTCGCCAGCTTCGCGATGTGTCGCCCCAGCCTCAACGGCGGCCAGGACCCGGACCCTCAGATCGAGCGACAGCGCTTTCGACATGCCTGCCGGCCTCCAAACCCGGCAGACAGTGTGAATCACTTCCGCACTGATTTGGGAATCCCAAAAAGATTCATTCAGATCGGATGCCGCTCTAGCGACGAGTGCGGCCTTTTGGTGTTGTAGTCCTCAGCCCACGAAGCGACCGCCTCACGGGCTTGGCCGAGGCTGAAGAACAAGGTCTCATTCAGCAACTCGTCCCGCATCTTGCCATTGAAGCTCTCGACATAGCCGTTCTGCATGGGCTTTCCCGGCGTGATGTAATGCCACTCGATCCGCTGATCCTTCGCCCAGGCGAAGATGGCGCGCGAGGTCAACTCCGTTCCGTTGTCGCTGACGATCACGCTGGGCCTGCCTCTACGTTCGATGAGAGCCGTGAGTTCCCTGGCGACCCGATGGCCAGAAATCGAAGTGTCCGGGATGGCGGCCAGGCCCTCGTGGGTGACGTCATCGACTACGTTGAGGATTCTGAACCGCCGGCCATTGGCCATCTGGTCATGGACGAAGTCGAGTGACCAGCGGGCATTCGGCCTTGCCTCCACCAGAAGAGGAGCCCTGACGCCAATGGCCCGCTTGCGGCCCTTGCGTTTGCGCACCCCCAGCCCTTCCTCCCGGTAGAGCCGGT
>JBMOGP010000507.1:0-2561 GCA_049318285.1 Hyphomonadaceae bacterium | reverse complement strand
AGAGTTACTCCTTCTCCTCGATTCCGGAGCGCAAAGCGCTCTTGGATGAAATCCGCCGAGTCGCAAAGTCCGATCGATCCGTGAACAGAGAGCAATTAGCTTCCACAATCTGCATCGATTTGGGCGAAAAGGATGCACACTTGAAGGCGCACGACTTCCTTCGCAAGCGTCTGGGTGGTGGTAACTGGGACAAGCAGCGCGCCGCCTTTGCAAAGTTGACGGACGAAGAGCGCCGCGAACTCATTCGCGGCAGCCTTGTGGCCGCAGGTGTGAAGAAGGATGTGCTCACTGACGATGTGCTTGATGGAATGTTCCACGAATTCGAGCCTGGGGTGTCGCGTAAGCGAGGGCCGATCCGTCACATGATCGATGTTGACGGAAACCTTGTGCTGTGTGGCGCAAAGTCTGGAAGTCACCGGGTTGTCCGCGCGAAGGGCAGCGGTGGTTTCGCGGCCGTTCTCGTGCTTGGTGTTCTTGGGATACACACCTCAACATCCAATGCAACAGACCGTTTGCTCGCGGACACAGGATGTCAGCAGATCCTGAAGCGGATTCAGGAAGCTATGCGGCACAAGGATGACCAATGCGTGTACTGCGAGCACATACTGTCGATCGAGGATCGGTGGATTGAGCAATGTGGAATTCAAATCAATGGAGTGGGAAGCGACATCGTCGGGAATACTGGCGGGCTGGTCGCCTGGAACTCCTGGCACAAGGACTGGGAGAAACTCAAGGAAGACTGTAAGACACTGGTGAACACCGCGCGTTCCGGTGGGATCGTTGGCGGCTGTGCGGGCGGGATCGTTGGTGGTGCCGCTAAATGATTCTCTGTGGCGAGCACTGCGCTCCGCAGGAAGCGTGAATGAAGGCGGTTGACCGATGTTCGTATCACTCGATGCTCCCCGTGCGTGCCCTTCTTGGCTCCCTCCCGAACTTGCGGACTTTTACTCCCGTCACGCCGCGGTCGAGCAGGATGTTCCGCCCGACAGCGACATCAACGTTTTGCTGTTCGACCTGGATGAAGTCACGCCGGCGACTGCGGAGGATGTCCGCGACCTTCGGATGGCATATGAGGACGACGGAGCGCATCAGCACTTTCGGGGCTTGAAGGTCGTTATGGTCGGGTCATCGGTGTTCGGCGATGAGATCATCTACGTCCCGCCCGGATCTAGCATTCCATGCGGGGTGTATACCCTCGGTCCCGACGTGTCGGGCCCGATCGACTCGCCTGTGCAGCCCAGTTGGATGCTTCGGCTCGCGCCCTCGTTCCATGAGTGGGTGGAGCGCGTCGGTTCGAGGGGCTACGACTTTGGACTTGTGCCCGGTGAGCAGCTGCCACCAGAGAGGCGGCGCGAGTTCGTGAGGTACTTCGCATTGCTGAACCCGGGAATTGACTGGACGCCGTGATGGCCTCGGCGATCGTCCCGGGCATGGAAGCCCGCACGGCTTCGATTTGATGCACCATGAGAAGCGCCGATCCTCTATCACAAGACTTCAGCGCCCGTCGAGTCCTCTCGCTCGCGGGACTCGTAGGTGGATGGGATGCCAACTTGAAGTCGGATCTCGGATGCATTGAGCAGGTGTTTCGGATGCCGTCAGCGGAGATCCTCGGATGGCTGAGCAGCAACGCCGTTGGCGCTGACGCGCATGTCTCGGTCGACGGACAGATCTGGCTTGTGCGCGAGCGGTCTGCCCACTGGGCAGCGAACGCTGGGTTCCTGAGCGATGAGGACATCAACGCCTTCGCGTCTTGTGCGATCGCTGTCCTGTCGGAGCCAGACCCGTATCTCCCGCTCGATCCGCTCGCGCGGCTCGATGCAGCGCGCTGCGGTGCAAGGCGCCGATTCTCGGCGACGCTTCGCGAAGGGATGGCGATGACGGTCGCGTTGATTGGGTCCCTCCCATCGGCGTTGAAGGGTTGTGGCGTCGCCTCGCGCGAATCCGCTGCGTCCCGAATCGCGGAGAACTTGCTTTCGAAGGATGAGGTGGACGGTTGGGTGGCCGCATCCGATGTTCTTCCATGGATCGCAGAGGGGGCCCCCGAGCAGGTCCTCGCGTCCATCGAACGGGCAATCAAGTCGAACTCGCCGGGGATCGTGCGCGCCGTTGGCCGACCGCAAGCCAGCTCGGCGGAGGGAGCACCCGAGTGGACGTTGCTTCGTTGTCTTTGCTGGTCTCTTGAGACGCTCGCATGGGATGAGCGTTGCCTTGCTCGCGCGACCGACGCGTTGGGCGCGCTTGTCGAGCTCGGCGTTGGGGATGCAGCTGGCGTCCAGGCGATGGGCTCGCTGCAATCGATCTACGCGCCCTCAATGTCCGAAACCAGCGCGTCGGCGGCAGAACGAATTCAGGGCGCCCATCGACTTGCGCATGCAAGACCCCAGGTTGCGTGGCAGCTTCTGCGACGGGTGCTTGACGACGAGGCTGCGGCTCCGCAGTTGATGCGTACTCCCCGGATTCGTCGCTACGCCCATGAGATGTCGGCACGCCAGAATCAGGATGTGCAGGACGCGGAGTTGCGCGAGGCCTACTCACTCCTCGCGCTACAACTCGCTGGCAAT
>JBMOGP010000506.1:0-2569 GCA_049318285.1 Hyphomonadaceae bacterium | reverse complement strand
CGGAGCGGCAGGAGGGGCTCGGCATCATGCGCAAGATGCTGGCGGACTCTCCGGACAATACCGGGCTGATGAACAACTTCGGATACTCGCTGGTGGACGATCATGCGAGCGCGGCAGAGCTGGACGAAGGCTTCCGCATGCTGAAGCAGGCGATCCGCCTGACGCCGGACGAGCCAAACCTCCTCGATTCGATCGGATGGGCCTACTATCAGTATGGCGACTTCCGGGAAGCCAACCGCTTCATCGAGATGGCGCTGGAGGCCTACGATCCGTTCGGGCACTGGGAGCTGTCGGATCACATGGGCGACGTGAAGTGGCGCCTGGGCGAGCCTGACGAGGCGCGCAAGCACTGGCGCGAGTCGCTGACGGCCTACCCGCCCGCCGAGCGTGTGGCGCGGATCGAGGAAAAGCTGCGTGACGGGCTGACCACGCCGCCTCCGGTCCGGCGCGATACGCCGGAGGTTCCGCTGAACCAGCGGGACGAGGCCATCAGCGATATCTGAGGCTGTCTCGCCGCATAGCCCGAAGTCTCAACCGTACCTGCCGGTTGATGCGGAGAACGGCTTCGGGCAGGGTGGAAGGATGTGGTCAGGAAAAGTGCCGGCCGGATTCCGGGCGCGGCCAGCTTTGTTTTCAGGGGCGGCCTTGTCCGCGCTGGCGATGAGCGGATGCGCCATGTCGCCCGCGGCGCCGCCTTGGTTCTCGGCGGAAATGCTCGAGGAACTGCGCACACAGCAGCAGTATGCGGACTTCATTACGGCCCGTTATGCAGTGATGACCGGCGATCCGGCGGCGGCGGCGACATACTACCGCCGCGCGTGGACGCGTTCGCCGGGCGATCCGGGGCTGCTCGAGCGCGCGACGATCTCGACATTGGCGGCGGGTGATGCGGTGGCTGCCACCAAACTGGCGCGTGGGGCGTCCGCCGGCGCAGCCGATGATGCGCCGAGCGCGCAGCTGGCGCTGATCGTCGACGACATCGCAGAGGGCCGGCTGAAGTCGGCGCAGACGCGCTTGCGCAAGCCCGTACTCGGCGCGCTGAATGTGGATCTCGCCGGCTTTCTCTCCGTGTGGCTGACGGCGACCGAGAATGGGCAGCGTGGCGTGGTCGAGGCCGATCAGCTGCCGGGGCGGCGCATGGTGGCGGGCGAGCAGGCGACGCTGAAGGCGATGGTGCTGATGCAGGCAGGCCGCGACGACGAGGCGGCGGAGTTCTTCCGGCAGGCATTGCGCATGCCGCTGGCGACGCGCGACGCAGTGGCGACGATGGGCGCGAGCCTGCAGGCCTCGCGCGGGAATCTGCAGGGTGCGCGCGAGCTGATCGCGCTTGCCGCGGGCAACGATGAGGGCGGGCCCGGCGTCGCGCGCTTACTGGCGGATATTGATGCCGGCCGGAAGATTGTGCGGCCGAAGCTGACGACGCGCAGCGGCGCGGCGATGGCGATGTTTGTCGCGTCGGGCACGGGGCTGGTTCGGTCGAGCCCTGAGCTGTCGGCAATGCGGCACGCGCTGGTGCTGCACCTCGATCCGGAACTTGCAGCGGCGCGCTTTGCGCTGGCGGATGCCTATACGCGGCAGGACAGGCCGGATGCGGCGCTGGCTGCGCTTCAGTTCATCCCGGATTCATCAGCCTGGGCCGCGGATGCGCGGATGGAAGCTGCGGCCGTGCTGAATGCCCAAGAGAAGCCGGCCGAAGCGCTGATGATGGGGGATCGCGCTGTGTCGTTGTCGCAGCGTCGGGAAATCCTGGTGCGCGCAGGCGACCTCAACCGGTTCAATGGACGGCTCGACGTGGCGCGCAAGCTGTATGACCAGGCGATTGCTGCTGATACGGCGCGCGGGCGTGCGGACTGGATGGTTCTGTATGCGCGCGCGACAGTCCGCAACGAGGCGGCGGACTGGACCGGTGCGGAAGACGACCTCAAGGCTGCAATGGCGATCGAGCCGGACCAGCCTGAGCTTCTCAACTATCTTGGCTATGGCTGGATCAAGCAGGGCAAGCGCATTGAGGAAGGGCTGGCCCTGATCACGCGCGCAGCGGAATCGCGGCCTGATCAGGGCTATATCGTCGATAGCCTCGGATGGGCGCATTACCAGCTCGGGCACTACGATGTAGCGATCCAGCATCTCGAACGCGCCGCGGAATTGTCGCCCATCGATCCGGAAATTCTTGATCATCTTGGGGATGCCTACTGGCGCTCCGGGCGGCAGGAAGACGCGCGCTTCGAATGGCTCGCCGCGCTCCGACTGAAGCCGGAGGCCGCGCGTGAGATCACGCTGCGCGAGAAGCTCGAGAAGGGCTTGCCAGCGATGCCGGGACCGCGTCTAGCTTCGCGTCCATGAGCCTCTCTCCTGATCGCGCGAACTTCTCCACGGCGTGGGCGCCGGCGAAGGTGAACCTTTACCTGCACGTCGGCGCGGCTGGCCCCGGCGGGCTTCACCCGGTGGACAGCCTGGTGATGTTTGCCGATACACGCGCGGCGGATCGCATTCATGCCCGGCGCGCGCCGCATGTTTCGCTGAGCGTCGAGGGGCCGGGGGCCAGGCAGCTCAAGCACGCGCCGAACAA
>JBMOGP010000505.1:0-2571 GCA_049318285.1 Hyphomonadaceae bacterium | reverse complement strand
GATCTTCTGCCAGATCTTGCGCGAGAGGCTGGTGGTGAGGTCCTCGATCTCGGTGACCGTCTCGATGATCACGGGATCGCGCATGTCCTGCATGTAGAGGGCGGCGAGCTTGCCCGTGAGCGACAGCATTTCGCTGCAATAGTCGAGATAGCGGAGAAGCTCGAGTTCGGACATGTGGTGCACGTCTGACGATGCCGTGGACGTGTACCCCTTGAGCAGCTGGGTCGGATCCTTGGTCAGCTGGTGCATGTCCACGACATGGGCGATCGAGCGCAGTTCGTGCAGGTCAGCGAGGACGCGGTCGCGGCGCATGTTCGATTCCAGATTGAGCAGGAACCAGATCGCGGCGCCTGCGAGGGCCACGATGTTCAGGATGGCCTCGACGCCCTGAACAAGGTCGACTGCATCGGTGCTGACCCGCATGGGGCCGAGATTGAAGAGCGTCCAGATCACGCCGCCGGCGCCAAGGACAATCGCGACGCCGACGCCGGTGCGGACCAGAATGTTGGGTCGGACGACCCAGGACAGGCGCTCCCGGTCCTCGCGCGCGATGGTCAGGAGTTCCGCGCAAAGCCTGACGATGCCGCGGTCCGGAAAGCGCTCCATGATCCGCTTGTGCAGCTTCTCGATCGTGGCTTCGATGTTGTCGGCGTTCAGCGTGCGGTAAGGCATTCGGCAGTAATGCCGTGCTCTGATTGATCCGGGAAGAGGCGTGCTATTCCCCCGCCTCGTCCTCGTAGCCGACGAGGTGCAGCGGTCTTGCCTTGCGGCCGTTGAGTTCGGCCCATCTTGCGAGCGCGTCGTCCCGGCCGTGGGTGACCCAGAGTTCTTCGGGGTTCACGTCGGTAACAGTTTGCGTGAGTTCGTCCCAGTCGGCGTGGTCGGAGAGGATCAGGGGCAGTTCGATGCCACCGGCCCTGGCGCGCTGGCGGATGTTCATCCAGCCGGAGGCGAAGGCGATGACCGGGTCCGGGAAGCGTTCGGCCCATGGCGTGCCGGTGGCGGAGGGCGGGCAGACGATGATCTTGCCGGCGAATTTCCGGATCTCCGGGCGCTGGCCCTTTTCCAGTGTGGCGGGTTCCAGCGGGCCGAGGTCGACGCCGAGGCGCTCATACATGTCGCAAAGCTGCTTCATGGCGCCGTGGATGTAGATCGTCTCGTGATAGCCGGCGTCGCGGAGTTCGCGAATTACGCGTTGGGCCTTGCCGAAGGCGTAAGCGCCGACGAGGTGCGCGCGGTCCGGGAAGGCGCGGATGGAGACAAGGAGTTTTGCGACCTCGCCCCTGCTGTCGGGGTGGCGAAACACAGGCAACGCGAAAGTGGCTTCCGAGATGAAGATGTTGCAGGGCACGACTTCGAACGGTGCGGCGGTCGGATCGGCGCGGCGCTTGTAGTCGCCGGTGCAGACCATGGTGAGGCCCTTCCAGCGGACCTCGACCTGGGCCGAGCCGATGACATGGCCGGCGGG
Source organism: Hyphomonadaceae bacterium (assembly GCA_049318285.1). Lineage (GTDB taxonomy): Bacteria > Pseudomonadota > Alphaproteobacteria > Caulobacterales > Hyphomonadaceae > UBA7672. The sequence goes on along the minus strand of JBMOGP010000505.1, from coordinate 1,103 downwards.
GTGAAGTGTCACGTCAACATCGCCGATGCGGTTGGTCTCGCCATAGGGAGAAGACTGGCGTGACCTCGTGAACTCCTGGCCATAGCGGGTCGCCATCGCCTCGATCGTTTCGGGCGTCGCGAGCACGGCGCCGTGACCGGCACGGGCATGGTCGGAATGGCCATGGGTTACGACGGCGCGTTCGACACCGCCGCGGACGGGATCGATGTAGAAGCCACCGGGCGGGCAATAGAGGCCCCCTGGCGTCGGGCTGAGCAGGTCTTCGGGGCGGATCATGTCGGGAAATATGAGTGCTGGCGCGCGGTTAGCCAATTCTTTCGTAGCGCGGTGCTCCAATTGACCGCCTCGCGCGTATGAGTGGCATGAAAAAGCTTGTCCTCGCCATCAGCCTCGCCGCCTCCGCCATGATGAGCGGGTGCATCACTTCGCCCGGCCCCGGAGGCGGACCGGCGCCAGTGGGACAGGTGGATGCCACGCGGCTGTACACAGGCCAATGGCACGAGATCGCGTTCCGGCCGAACTGGTTGCTTGAGGGATGCGTGGCCGGCATTACACGCTACACGCCGAAGGATACGCCCAACCAGGTCGCGGTGCGGGACTCCTGCCGCGACAAGACGCTCGATGGTCCCGAGAAAGTGGTTGAAGGCACGGGGCACATCCTCGATCCGGGAATAAATGCCAAGATCCGCGCCGATTACCTCCCGTTCGTCAGCCGCGAGACATGGATCGCAGCGCTTGCCGATGACTATAGCTGGTTCATCTCCGTGACGCCTGATTTTGGCGAGGTGAACATCTTCACGCGCAACCCGCAGCCCGGCCAGAAACTGATCGACGAGCTGGTCGCGAAGATAAAGAGCTGGGGATATGACACATCCCTGCTGGTGTTCCCGATCCAGCCGCCGGCCTAGGCGAGCCGGCGCGCGCGACGTACGAGCGCCTTGAATGCGCAGGGGCAAGGCTCCCGCTTTGCGGCCGACCTACCCTGCCGGTGCCTTGAGTTTTCCCTAAATCCCGCGATCTATGCGACGATGTCGCACCCCAACGGTCTCGGGGCGGCGGTTGAAGGGAATGCATGCCCAGCGCTTTTGATGCCGCCCGGCGAA
>JBMOGP010000504.1:0-2578 GCA_049318285.1 Hyphomonadaceae bacterium | reverse complement strand
GCCGGCTGTTGTCGCCCGCGAGTTCATGCTTTCACCAAAAACCTCTGGCGAGCGTCATAAGCTCGTCCTTGATCTCGAACCCGCCACCGCCGAGGCTTTCGCCGCAGCAGCGGCTGACCCGGCGCCGGGGCCCGCTCCTGTTGCGCAACAGGCCGCACGCAAGCCCCTGATTGTCATCGATCCGGGGCATGGCGGGAAGGACCCTGGCGCGATCTCGAAATCGGGCCTGCTGGAGAAGGACGTAACCATTGGGGCAGCATTCGCCCTGCGGGACGAGCTGCTGAAATCCAAGCGCTACGATGTTGCCCTGACGCGCTCGACGGACCGCTTCATCGAGCTGGAGGACCGTGTAACCAAGGCGCGTAATCTTGGGGCCGACCTGTTCATCGCGCTGCACGCCGACGCCGGACCCAAGCCTTCAACCAACGGCGCCGCAGTCTATACGCTCTCTCAGGAGGGCGAAAAGCGCATCGACGGCGCTCGCAGGGCGAATGACTGGATTCTCGACGTCGAGATCGACTCCGGCCGGCCCGCCGAGGTGAACAGAATCCTTGCCGACCTTGTCCAGCGCGAAACGAAGAACCAGTCCGCACGCTTTGCCCAGATGCTTGCGGACTCGATTGCGCAGACGGGATGGCCCACGCTGGAAAACACACATCGTCAGAAGGGGTTTTATGTCCTCCTGAGCCCTGACGTACCGGCCGCGCTGCTGGAGATGGGGTTCATGACCAATGACAACGACGCCGCAGCGATGGTTTCGGAAAGCAAACGGCGCAAGCTGGTGAAGGGCGTCGTCGACGCAATTGACCAGTTCTTCGAGAACCAGACGCGGCTGGTCGCCTCGCGCTGACGCGCCGTCTTCATTTTGGGACCCGCCTGGTGCGGAATGCGCCTGTGCAGCCGTGGCAGGCCTGGGGCGAGTATGTGCTGACTTTAACCCTGCACGGGCCTGTCCCCCGCGGGTTTCGCGCCTTAAAGTCACCCCAAATATTGGTGATTCCGAACCATCAGCCGGGCCGTCCCTCGCGAGCGGTCGCGCCTGTCTCTGGACTGCCCATTTCGGCCGGTGAGCGATGCAACTTAAGATGTCCCCCTGGAACTGGAAGACGATCCTGATCTCGATTGCATCCGTGATCGGGATTGCGATCGTGGCGTTCGTCGCCTGGTTCTTCATCGTCACGCAGAACCTTCCCTCAGAGGAGCAGCTGCGCAACTATGAGCCGCCGATCATGAGCCGCGTGCACGCAGGCGACGGCAAGCTGGTGGCCGAGTTCGCGACCGAGCACCGCGTCTATGTGCCTTCGGAAGAATTGCCCGAGCAGCTGGTGCAGGCCTTCATATCGGCCGAGGACAAGTCGTTCTTCGAACACTCCGGCATCGATCTCTGGGGCATGTTCCGCGGCACCGTGCTGAACGCGCTGCAGGGCAAGCGCATGACGGGCGGCTCGACGATCACGCAGCAGGTTGTCAAGAACATGCTGACCGGGGATGAGCGCTCGATCGATCGCAAGGTACGCGAGGCGGTTCTTGCCATGCGCATCGAGGGACAGCTCACCAAGGAGCAGATCCTCGAACTCTACATGAACGAGATCTATCTCGGCGGCCGCTCCTACGGGGTCGGCGCTGCGGCGCTCAACTATTTCGGCAAGTCGCTGGGCCAGCTCACGCTTGCCGAGAGCGCGATGCTTGCCGGCCTGCCGCAGGCGCCGGGCCGCGTGAACCCGCTGCTGAATCCCGAAGCGGCGACAAAGCGGCGCAACTATGTGATCGGGCGCATGCTTGAGAACGGTTTCATCGACAAGGCGGCTGCAGACACTGCCTATGCCGAGCCCCTGAAGGTCGTCGATCGCCTCAACTCGGACGAGAACATCGCGTCGGCCTACTATGTTGAGGAACTCCGCAAGGAGATCATGTCGCTCGGCGAGCAGAAGAAGCTCGAAGGCATCGACAGCCGTGAGAGTGCGAGCAAGGCGCTGCTCGGCGGCGGCCCGTCCATCCGCTCCACGCTCGATTCAAACCTGCAGCTGATTGCGCAGACGGCTTTGCGGGCTGGTCTCGAAACCTATGACCGCCGCCATGGCTGGCGCGGTCCGATCGGCACGATTGAGGTCAGCGATACGTTCGGCGACGCGCTCAAGAAGTTTGCCAACGAAGAGAAGAACAAAGCTGTCATCGGCGGGGCTGGAAATGACTGGCGGACCGCGGTCGTCCGTTCGGTGTCGCGCGAAAGCGTGCGGCTGGGGCTTGATGGCGGCGAGACGGGAACGCTGCACGCCGACGATGTCAAGTGGGCTGCGAGCTTCAAGCGCAAGGAAGGTGGCACGGGCCTGAAGGCAGGCGACGTGATCTTCATTGCGGGATCTCCGACGCCCGACATCACCGTCCAGCTGATCACTGAATACGGTGTTGCGAAAACGCGCGCCGCGAATGCGCCGTGGCGGCTGCGCCAGGTGCCGGCCGTGCAAGGTGCGCTTGTCGCCATGGACCCGCACACGGGCCGCATCCTCGCGATGAGCGGCGGCTACTCGTTCGTGTCCAGCAAGTTCAACCGCGCCATCCAGGCCAAGCGCCAGCCGGG
>JBMOGP010000503.1:0-2586 GCA_049318285.1 Hyphomonadaceae bacterium | reverse complement strand
GCTGGTGCGTGTCCACGCCGGGATAGAGCGGCAGAAGCGAGGGGTGGATGTTGATAAGTCGACCGGCCCACGCGTTCACGAACCACGGTGTCAGCACGCGCATGAAGCCGGCGAGGGCAACGAGTTCGACTCCCGCATTGCGCAGCTCGGAATCGACAGCCCGCTCGAAAGCCTCGCGGTCCTTGCCATAGTTCTTGTGGTCGATTGCGGCAGTGTGAACGCCATGGCTGCGCGCCTTGTCGAGGCCTCCAGCGTCGGGCCGATTGGACAGCACCAGCGCAGGCTCGCACGGCCAAGCCGGATCAAGCGCAGCCCTGAGCAGCGCCTCCATGTTCGAGCCGCGCCCTGAGATGAGGATGCCGAGGCGCTTCCGCGTCACGCTGCGCCAAGCTCGCCGATCACGAACGGCTCTTCGCCCTGGTCGACAAGGCGTTCCATCAGGGGATGGGCGACCACGGGGTCAACTGCCATAACGATCCCGACGCCACAGTTGAACGTGCGCCGCATTTCCGCATCCGACACAGAGCCTGCGCGCTGCAGCCAGTCGAAAACGGGCGGCAGCGTCCAGGCCTTGTCGTCGATCTTCGCGACGAGATGATCCGGAAGCATGCGCGGGGTGTTCTCGGTCAGGCCGCCGCCGGTGATGTGGGCGAGGCCCTTGATGCGCTTGTTGCGGATCAAGGGAAGAAGCGACTTCACATAGATGCGCGTTGGCGCGAGCAGCGCTTCGCCGAGCTTCTTGCTGTTGTCGAATGGCGCGCAGTCTTCCCACGCCAGCCCGGTGCGCGCGACGATGCGGCGGATCAGTGAATAACCGTTCGCGTGCGGGCCGGAGGAGGCGAGCGCCACGAGGACGTCGCCAGCTTTCATGTCGTCCGTTTTCGGAAGGATGTCGGGGCGTTCGACCGCGCCGACCACGAAGCCTGCAAGGTCGTAGTGGCCCGGCGCGTACATCCCCGGCATTTCTGCCGTCTCGCCGCCGACCAGCGTGCAGCCCGCCTGGCGGCAACCCTCTGCGATCCCCGTGATGACTTTCGCGCCTGTGCCAGCGTCGAGCTTTCCGGTAGCGAAATAATCGAGAAAGAAGAGAGGCTCGGCGCCCTGCGCCAGGACATCGTTTGCGCACATGGCGACGAGATCGATGCCGATCGTTTCGTGCCGGTTGGTGGCGAAGGCGAGCATCAGCTTGGTGCCAACGCCATCGGTTCCCGAAACGAGCACGGGGTCCTTGAACCCCGCGGCCTTCAGGTCGAACAATCCGCCAAAACCGCCGAGCGCGCCGTCAGCGCCGGGGCGACGGGTTGACGCCGCCAGCGGCTTGATGGCGTCCACCAGCGCATCGCCCGCGTCAATGTCGACGCCTGCATCGCGATAAGTCAGGGGCCTGCTCGAGTCTTCACCGCTCATGCGCGGGCACTAACACGATACATGGAGTTATCGCCAGCATGACGAAGCGATCATGCACAACCTGCCTTTAAGTTGCCGGAAGGCGCTGGTACGACTGCCCGCCATGAGAAAAATCGCCAGATTCGCTGCAATCCTTGCTGTGTCCTTCGTCGCTGCGGGGACCGCTTTTGCCCAGAATCCCGTCTACCGGGTGAAGGATCTCGTGGTGGATCGCGTGGCGCCCTCTGCCGTCGACGCCAGCCTTCAAGGCAGGAACGAGGCCCGACTTGCGGGCGCCCAGCGTCTGATCGACCGGCTGACGCTGCCGGAAGACCGGGCACGCGCGAGGCAACCGATCGAAGCCGCGGCGGTCGCGCAACTCTATCGCAGTTATCAGAACCAGGGCGAGATGAAGAGTTCGTCCGTGTCGGGCGGCATACGCGCCAGCGGCGTGGTCACCTGGACGTTCGATGAAGAACGCGTGCGCGCCTATCTCGATCAGCGCGGCGTTCCCTATGTCGATAATCAGGCAGCGCTGGCGCTTGTCGTTGCGGTCGCGGCGGCGAATGTAGACGCCAGTGACTGGGCTGCGCAGTGGGTTTCGGGATCTGTGGGCAAGGCGGAAGATACCTTGCTGGCGCCCTATATTGCTTCGACGCGCGGCTGGTCGCAGCGCCCGACGACTGCGGATGTCCAGAGCGAACTGACCGCGACAGGCGCGGCGCGTGGCGTGATTGCAGAGGCCTACATGCAGGGGCCACAGTATTATGTTCGCCTGACCGACATGCGCGCCACCGCGCCCAACCCCACGATCGGCGTCGTCGGACCGTTCGTGAGCCTCAGTTCGGCGCAGTCCGGTACGGTGCGCGAGATGGAGCGTGCATGGAAGGCCTCGTCGGTTATCCGGTCCACCGGCTCGACGGGCGTCTCGCTAGTGGCGAACTTCGCTGACTTGCAGCAGTGGACCCGCATTCGGAAGGGCCTTGAGGCCTCGCGACTGGTGCAGGATCTGAATGTCGAGTCGATATCGGTCGCGGGCGCGGACATCACCTTCAACTATGCGGGTAGTCCCGAGCAGCTGCAGTCCGACCTGCGTTCGCGCGGTGTCGAACTGACCAGCGCGAACGGCGGCTTGCCCTCGAGGGTCTGGGTGGTGCCGGCACGCTGAGCGTGAGCGCCTATAGCAACCAGGATCTGGCT
>JBMOGP010000502.1:0-2593 GCA_049318285.1 Hyphomonadaceae bacterium | reverse complement strand
CGACCATTCCTCAGCCGACATGAATCCGTCCTTGTCGCTGTCGACGTAGTTCTGGAAGACCCATGCGTGGTAGCCGAGGAATTCCTTCTGCGAGAGCGTGCGTCCCCCCTCGGCGTTGGCGTTCTTGAACACAAAGGCAGCGTTCATTTTCGACTGGCCCTGCAGCGACTCCCGGAACTCGCCGAGGTTAAGGCCGCCATCGCCATCCTTGTCGAACTGCGCCAGCCGCGGCTGCTGGAAGGTGAGGTACTCGTTGAGATCGCACTTCCCGTCGGCATTCTTGTCGAGGAAGGCGATCACCATCCCCGGCTGCTGGGCGAACGCCGCCCCCATGCCAGGCCACGCCGCGAGTGCGAGGCCGACCACCGCCAATCCCGTTGTCCTGAGCCGCATTGCGACCTCCATGATTTGCGGGGCAAGCCTACCATGCGTCATCCGCCCACGACAGTTGACGTAAGCGTAACCCTTTGTCCTGACGTCCGTGAAAACGTTGCTCTTTGTCACAAATACGTTGGCAGAGCTCCCACAAGGATGCTGCTGAGGCTGACTTTAGCCCGGCTGGGCTCGTGGCATAGATTTCATCGCGGGCCGTGCCCCTTTTACGCCGCCATGCTGTCCCCCATTTAACAATTCGGACGACCAATTGGACGGTAAGGGGGGTGGGACCATAATCCTGCCAGATAGCCTTCGTAGGTCCGTTTCGTGAGGGTCCTTGTAGACATACAAAGAGGGACCCCGCGCGACGCATGAAGAACAAGAATGCCAGCCTTCCTCCCCAGGACAGGGCTGGCGAAAAGAAGGAGATGAAAATGGCAAGCCTTGCGATCTCACTCAGCCCGGAACAGGGCCTTTCGCGCTACCTCTCCGAAATCCGTAAATTCCCGCTTCTGGAGAAGAACGAGGAGTTCATGCTCGCGCAACGCTGGGCGCAGCACCAGGACGCCGAAGCCGCCGAGCGGATGGTAACCTCCCACCTGCGCCTCGTGGCCAAGATCGCCATGGGCTATCGCGGCTATGGCCTGCCCATGGGCGAGGTCATTTCCGAGGGCAATGTCGGCCTCATGCAGGCCGTGAAGAAGTTCGACCCGGACAAGGGCTTCCGTCTGGCCACCTACGCCATGTGGTGGATCCGCGCCGCGATACAGGAATACATCCTGCGCTCGTGGTCGCTGGTGAAGCTTGGCACCACGGCGGCGCAGAAGAAGCTGTTCTTCAACCTGCGCCGCCTCAAGGGCGAAATCAGTGCGCTGGAAGAAGGCGACCTGCGCCCGGAAAACGTGGCTGAAATCTCCCGCCGCCTGGGCGTCACGGAAGAAGAAGTCACGTCGATGAACCGGCGCATGGCCTCCGGCGGCGACGCCTCCCTCAACGCCCCAATCGGCGGGATGGAAGGCGAAGCTGAGTGGCAGGACTGGATCGCCGACGACACGCCTGGCCAGGCCGAGCGCATGGCGGAGAGCGACGAGTTCGGCGCGCGGATGAGCTTGCTTGAAAGCGCGATGGGGTCGCTCAACGAACGTGAGCGCCACATCATCACCGAGCGCCGCCTGAAGGAAGAACCGACCACGCTGGAAGACCTCTCGGCGCACTACAATGTAAGCCGCGAGCGCATCCGCCAGATCGAGGTCCGCGCCTTCGAGAAGCTGCAGACGGCGATGCGGGAAGCCGCACGCGAACGCGGCCTGGTTGACGCGAACTAGAACAAGCCCGGCCCGGTCGAAAGACCGGGCCGGATCGCTTCAGGGGCCGGTCTTGTTGATGCGGGCCCGGACCGAGACGCGCGAGCGGTTCTCCCTGAGCGCCATCTACGATGGCCTCCTGGAGAAGCCCGCGCTGCCCGCCTCTGGATCGTGCGGTGGTCCCCGCGATCGGGAGGCGGGCCACATTTTTCCTTTTTGAACGATTGTTCGAAGACGCAGACTTTTTGTCGTGTTTCCTTGACAGGCGCCAGCTTGTCGTGTTTCCTTGACTAAAAGTCATGGAGAGTTGACATGCAGCCGGCCGAGCTAACCGTCGAAAACGCCGAGATGAGCACAAGCCTCGGGGCCGGATTCTGGACCGGGTGGGCGGCCGGGATGGCGGCAACCCTCGGCGCCTTCGCGGGCGCGGTCTACCTGTTCATGCATTCCGGCTCGCCCGGCGGACCTATGGTCGGCGGCGTCATCGTCGTGGCCTTCACGCTGGCGCTGATCGCTATCGCCAACATCCCGAACATGATCCGCCGCAAGCGCGGCTTCGGCGAGCGCATGCGCGCACCCTACCGCCGCTACGCGATGCGCTTCCTGCCCGCCATGTTCGCCTACGTCTTCCTGCTGATGGCAGCGGTCAGCTACGCCAACAGCGCCGAACCGACCGGCTGGGTCGCTTGGGCCGTCGCCATCGCGCCGGCCATTCCTCTCATCTTAGCCATTCGCGCCATCTTCCTGCTGCCGCGCGAGGAGGACGACGAATACCAGCGCGATCGCATCAACCGCGCTTACGCCTGGGCGACGGGCGCCACGCTGATGGTCTGCACCACGGTCGGCTTCCTCGACATGTTCGGCGTCGTGCCGCACCTCGAACTGTGGGTGATCTTCCCGATGTGGGCGATCTT
>JBMOGP010000501.1:0-2597 GCA_049318285.1 Hyphomonadaceae bacterium | reverse complement strand
CTCGAACTGGTGACGGACGAGACGCTGGTGGTGAACGATCCGGCGGGTGTGCGCGCGTCGCCGGAAAAAGTCCTTACCCTGATGTATCCCGATCTGCAGCCGCCGACCCTGATCACGCGTGATATTGCGCGGGTGCACGAATTCCGCGCTGTTCATGGCGATATCGTGCTGAAGCCGCTGCACGGGCATGGCGGCGCCGGCGTGCTCAAGATCGGCCGTGACGACGGCAATCTCGAAGCTGTCGTCGATCTCTTCAACCGGATGGTTCCCGAGCCCTTCATCGCCCAGGCTTTCCTTCCGGCCGTCAGCGACGGCGACAAGCGTATCCTTATTGTCGACGGCAAGCCTGTCGGCGCCATCAACCGCAAGCCGCCGAGCGGGGCTATCCGTTCCAATCTTGTTGTCGGCGGCACAGCAGAGGCGAGCGACCTGTCTGCGCGCGAGAGGGAGATCTGCGCCCGCATCGCGCCCGCTCTGCAGAAGCGTGGCCTGCTGTTCGTCGGCATCGACGTGATCGGCGGGATGATGACCGAGATCAACGTCACATCACCCACGGGCGCGCGTGCGCTGAAGCGTCTCTCGGGCGTCGATGCAGTGGCGGCGATGTGGGACGTGATCGAGAAGAAGCTGGGCTGAGCCCAGGGCCGCGATCGGAGGCGCGCGCCCCGAGCGACATCGGTTCTGCTGCCCTGGCGACCTGCGCTTTCGCGCCCGGGGCCCTGTCAGCCAGGCCGACAATGTTGAACGCCTTGGAGCCGCTGGGGCGCTGCGCCTGCGCATCGATCGCGCGCGCCTCGACGCCCTCGAAGGCGAAAGTCGTGATGCGGCTGATCACCATCATGGTCCTGTCACCGCTCCAGTGGCGTTGACCACAATCCGGTGAAAGAACATGCTGGTAACACACGCTGCGAGGCAGCCTGATTGTTTGCCTGTTAAGGTGAACGCGGCGAGACTCGCGGCACGGGAGGCAAGCGTGCTCAGACACTTTGCAAGCGCCATCGTGATCGTCGCCGCAGCGGGCTGCGCTGGCGCGCCCGCGGCTTATGCCACGCAATTCCTGACGGCGATCGATGACGTGCCGTTGCCAAAAGGTCTCACCGAAACACCCGAGCCGCTCGTATTCGAGAGCGACCAGGGCCGCGTCCTGAGGACATCTGCCGAAGGCAATCTCGGCGGCGCCAGCGTTTCTGCTTTCTATGCTGAAACGCTTCCCGCGCTGGGCTGGAAGCCGGTTGAGGGGCCTGACGGCGCTTCTTACGCGCGTGAGGACGAGCGCCTCACCATCCGCATCCGCGAGCCGGCCAGCATGGCTCCCGTACGCGTCGAATTCGAACTTGTCGTGAAGCTCGCCTCCGCGCGTCTGCCGGACTAGGCTCTCTGGCTTCACAGCGACGGAGCCCCGCGTGAGCGACCTCTACGACCTCCTGAACGACATCCGTGCGTATCATGTGGACCTGTTCACGAAGGCGCTCGGCGAACTGCGCGAGCAGGGCCATGGGCTGATCATCGAGCCCCCCATGCTCAATGATGCCGGCGAACTCGCGCGCGAGGGCGCGCTGAACCTTGGCGGGCGCTATGATCTCGCCGTGCAGGAAGGCGACAGCGCCAGCCCCTCCATGTTCCAGTCGGGCCGCATGCTGGATTTTGAGCCCATCGCCTTCGAAGGCGGCGGGCTTTCGATTGTAATCGCGCCATTCCCCTGGGACGGCGTGCGGCTCGCCATCGATGGCGATCCGCTGTCAGTCGCCGCCGCGCTGGCTGGCTGGTTCGAGGAAGCGATGTGTGCGCCCGAGGGTGTCACCGAGGACGACATCCAGCATGCCGCGCACTTCCTGTCCGACCCCGTCGTCGAAGGGGCAACCTCGCTCGCGCAGGCCGATTTCGGCACGGCCGATGTCGATGTCGTGATCGACCTCTTCGATCGGTTGCGGCTCGCTGGCGCCACGCGGGTGGAACTCAGCCTGCCGCCCGGCTAGGAAAGGTCCAACGGGAGACGCTCATGGCTTACGAAACGCTGCTGGTGGAAATCGATGGTCCGGTGGGGATCATTACGCTCAACCGTCCTGACGCGCTGAACGCGCTCTCGCGCAAGCTGTGCGCCGAAGTCGCTGATCAGCTGGGCAGGTGGAATGGCGATGCGGCGATCAGCTGCGTCATCATCACGGGTGCGGGCAGGGCGTTCGCTGCCGGCGCCGATATCAAGGAGATGGCACCGCAGAGCTACATGGACGTCTACAAGTCAGACATGTTCGCAGGCTTCGAACATGCGGTGTCGTCCTTCCGCAAGCCCATCGTGGCGGCCGTTAACGGTTTTGCGCTGGGCGGCGGGTGCGAGCTCGCGATGCTGTGTGATTTCATCCTGGCGTCGGAAGCTGCGAAGTTCGGCCAGCCGGAGATCAATCTTGGCGTCATGCCGGGTATTGGCGGCACGCAGCGTCTCACGCGCCTCGTCGGTAAATCCAAGGCGATGGAGATGTGCCTGACCGGCCGCATGATGGACGCTGCGGAAGCCGAGCGTGCGGGCCTCGTCTCGCGTGTCCTGCCGGCCGACCAGCTGATGGATGAGGCGAAAAAGGTCGCGAAAAAGATCGCCGCCG
>JBMOGP010000500.1:0-2603 GCA_049318285.1 Hyphomonadaceae bacterium | reverse complement strand
AGGATGAAGAAGGTCGAGGTCTGGAAGTTCGGCAGCAGCAGGAACTCGACCAGGCAGACGATGAACACCAGCATCGAAACCGCATGGTTCGCGATGGTGGATGATCCCGTCGATGTCGATTTGAGGATTTCAACGAAGAAGAAGATCATCGACAGGATGATGAGAATGTCACCGCCGGTGATGTGCCAGGCGCCGAAGACATGCGTGCCTTTAGCAGGGTCGGACAGCTGCATTGCGATCGCGGAGACGCCGTTGGCGTCGATACCGCCCCCGGCCGTGAGCGCCAGCAGGTTGTAGATGACGATCGGAATGGCGAGCAGCGGGAAAATCCCGAAAATCATCCGCATCGGAGATCCCTTGTCCTTTTGTCCGCCCCGCCTGGCACGCCGTTTTTCCTGGCGTTCCAGGGCGGTTATCTTCGCAGCGGTAGCCAGCTTTTCGTCCAATTGGAAGCCCTCCACCCGTCAAGCCACCCCGGCGGGGCGCGTCTAGATCTCGTCCACGCCGCCCGGCGACTTGCGCCGCTTGCGCAGCCACATCACGCCGCGCATGTCAGAGACCGCAACGGCAAGACGCCCGAAATTTGTGTAGTTGGAACGGCCATGCTGGCGGGCGCGGTGCCCGACAGAGCGCTCCTCCACCATCAGCCCCTCGGACATCATCAGGGCCGGCAGGTAGCGGTGCATGTGGTCGAAATAGGGAAGCTCAAGATAGGCCTCGCGCCGGAAGGCGCGCATGCCGCAACCTGAATCCGAGTTCCTGTCCTGCAGGATCGAGCGCCGCACGCGATTGGCGAGGCGCGAGCCCATGCGTTTCCAGTTCGAATCCATCCGCTTCTCGCGGCGCCCCTGGATCAGGGCGAGATCGCCAGGAGCGTCCCCCCGTGTCAGCTGGCCGATCAGGCCCGGAATGTCGGCCGGGTCATTCTGTCCATCGCCATCGAGCGTGACGATGATATCTGCGCGGGCCGCCGCAACGCCGCTGCGCACGGCGCGGCTCTGGCCTGCGTTCTTGCGGTGGCCGATGACGCGCAGCTGGGGAACCGTGTCCTTCAGAGCAAAGAGGCGGGCGCGCGTGTCGTCCTGGGAGGCGTCATCGACGAAGACAATCTCGTAGGCGCGGCCGGTCAGCGCCGCGGTGATCTCGCGCACGAGCAGATCGACGTTCTCCGCCTCGTTCCGCACGGGCGAGACAACGCTGAATTCGGGTCGCCCCTGGGTAGCGGCCATCATGCTGTCCGTCTTGACGCGAGCATCCATCGCCGACCTATAGCCTCACCCGACGCCAGTTGCGAGAGGCGGCCTGCCATGGTCCCGACCGCCCCTGATCCAGCCTGTTCCCGTGCGCGGCGAACAAACCCGGCGACGCCCGGAAAAAGAGCCGGTATGGTCATCGCTCCCGGGCCCGGGGCGATCCCGAATCGGCTGGTCCGGATGGGCTTGTCTACATCGGCTTGTCTAGAGGGATTTTTCCGCGCGTGATGGCTCGTTTTGACCGGTTGACGGAAGGCCGCTGGGCCTATGCGGTTCTGGCTGGCCTGGTCTTCCTGCTTGCCCTGCCGGGACTGTTCGCCCTGCCCGTGCTCGACCGGGACGAAGGACGCTTTACCGAAGCCTCGTCGGAAATGATGGAGAGCGGCGATTTCGTCGTGATCCGCTATCATGACGAATTGCGGAACAAGAAGCCGGTGGCGATCCACTGGTTCCAGTCCGCGACGGTGTCACTCACCTCAGGTCCGGAAGCCCGGAACATTGCAGACTACCGCATTCCGTCCATGCTCGGTGCGATCCTCGCAGCGCTGGCGACCTTCTGGGCGGGAACTGCGCTGTTCTCGCGCCGCGCCGCCTTCATCGCGGCCGTCGTGCTTGGCACCACGCTGTTGCTGACCACGGAAGCCAACATCGCCAAGACCGATGCGGCGCAGTGCGGAATCCTCGCACTCGGCATGGGCGCGCTGGCGCAGATGCGCGCAGGTCTCGGCGGCAAATGGCATGGCGTGCTGTTCTGGGTCTGCCTGTCGTTCGGCATCCTCCTCAAGGGGCCGATCGCGCCGCTGGTCTGCCTGAGCGCCATCGCCGCGCTGTTCCTGTGGGAACGCAAATTCGAATGGGCGCGGCCCCTGCTCGACTGGAAGGGGCTGAGCCTGTTCTGCGTGCTGACCATCCCCTGGTACATCGCCGTGCAGATTGCGACCGATGGCGAGTTCCTGTCGGAAGCCGTGCGGGTCGACCTCGGGCAGAAGCTGGTCGATGCGGCCGAAGGACATGCAGGCCCGTTCGGCATGCATACGGCGGCCCTGCCGCTGCTGTTCTGGCCGGGGACGCTGCTGCTGATCCCGGGCATCTGGATGGCGATCACCCGGCTGCTGCCGGCAAGGAAAACTGCGGCAGCCGATGGGCCGGGTGGCGCAACCACCGATGCCGCCACAGAGCGCGAGGCGGCGGCGTGGCGTTTTCTCGTCTGCTGGATCGTGCCGTCCTGGCTTGTCTTCGAGATCGCGCCGACCAAGCTCGTCCACTACACCCTGCCGCTTTACCCGGCCTTGGCATTGATGGCGGGGGCTGCGGCAGACCACTGGTTCTCGACAAACGCATGGAAGTTCG
>JBMOGP010000499.1:0-2604 GCA_049318285.1 Hyphomonadaceae bacterium | reverse complement strand
CCCCAGCGGGCGCGGGCTGTTTCCGGATTGCTCATGGCGGGCTTGTAATCCACCTTCGGCCAAACCGGAACGACGTGACGCGGTCGGGATTGCAGGGAAGACCTTCCCTTTTCGCACGAGTTACGCTTTGTACCGGCCCAGACGTTCCCGGAGAAACCGCCTTGTCCATGTCCTTCGAAGGCCTGCGCAACCTCGCCACCACGATGCGCATCTATCAGCGCAACAAGCAGGACCGCAAATGGGAGCCAGAGGCCCCCTACATGAAGGAAGTCGTGAAGCCGGGCGACATCTGCCTGCACTTTGGCGGCTCGGACGGGCGCCACTCCTACCTGCTGTCGCAGCACATCGGACCCAAGGGCGTGGTCCATGTCTACGAACCGTCCAACTATTCCTATGCGATCATGACCCGCCTGCTGCGCTGGCATAACCTGAAGAATGTCATCCCCCATAATGCGGCGATCGGGTCGGCGGAAGGTTCGATGATCCTCTCGGTTCCGAAGAAGATGTCGGGCCACCTTGGCCGCGCCTATGGTGTGGTGACGGATCGCGGCGGCACGGCGTCCGACGAGATGCTCGCCATCGGCAACCGCACCGAGTTTGTCGACCAGCCCACGGCGGTGGTGTCGCTGGATGGTCTGATGGCGGCTGAGAAGCTGCCGCGCGTTGACTTCATCCGCTGCGACGTCGAGGGCGCGGAGATCCGCTTTGTCGAGGGCGGCAGGAAAACGATCGAGCGCGATCTGCCGAGCCTGCTGATCGAGATCCATCCGTTCTCGCTGCAGCGCAATTTCGGCTCGTCCGGCGAGGATGTGCGCGACTACTTCATCAGCCTCGGCTACCGCATGTGGCAGCTCAATGACGACAACTCGCACATGTTCGAGTCGAAAGAGATCGATCCGAAGCGCCGCTGGAAGGACTATTTCCTGATCCACCCGAGCCGCGGGCCGACCCTGCCGGACGGCATGTTCAAGAAGGCGTTCACGAACTGATTTGCCTCCGGCGTCGTCCTGCGCGATAACGAGAACCTAACGGGAACTCCGTGCAGCCGATGTCGATCGTTTCTCCTGTCGCGAACAGCTTTGGCGATCCTGTCCCGAATGGACGGGCATCCGAGATCGTGCGCGGCGTGCAGCGCATGTTCGCTGATTTGGGGCTGGCTTCGCTAACCGAGGTAACCCTTGCGAATGGTCGCCGCGCTGATGTTTTGGCGTTGTCCCCCCAGGGCGAGATCGCCATCGTCGAGGTAAAATCCTGCCTGCAGGATTTCCGGGTCGATCAGAAATGGCCAGAGTACGCGCCATACTGTGACCGCTTCTATTTCGCGATCGACTGCGATTTCCCGAAGGAGCGTATTCCAGAGACCTGCGGGCTGCTGGTCTGCGACGGGTTCGGTGGCGCGGTGCTGCGCGAGGCGGAGGGCTCGCTGCTGTCAGGCGCGCGGCGCAAGGCGGTGACGCTGTCGTTCGCGCGGCTGGCTGCGGCACGGCTCATGCGTGCAGGGGACCGGGGGCCAGCTGCGGCCGAGCCCGCCATCGACGGGGTCTGATCGTCCATGCCGCTGCAATATCCCATCGCCGCCAATGCCCTTGAAGCGCTCGACGCCGACACTGGCGCGCGCACGGTGGGCGAAGCGCGCGAGCTGGCGAGGCGGCCTGTGACGCTGGTGATCGACTGGGTGCGGCCGCTGCCTGCCGACCGGGAAGCCATGCAGGCGAAGGCCGACGCCGGCGTCGCCCGGGGCTTTGTGCAGCTCTACGAGGACGCCAAGGGTCAACCCGTGATCGCGGTCTCATACTGGAAACCGGACAGCGCAGACGGGGCGAAACCCAGGAAAGCCAAGTCCAAGGCTGAAAAGCCGTCGCCGCCTGCCCCCGATACGGCCGAGGATCACACTGACGATCTGTATTTCACCAAGCCTGGCATGAAGGCGAAGCGGAAACCGAAAGAGCGCGACCCCAACCAGCTCGACCTGTTTGGTCCCGACCAGAAAGGCGCGGAACACGCCGATCCCCACAACCCAGATGTGGTCATCATCGACGAAGAGGGCGATGGCGCGTCATTCGGCGGCGTCGATCAGTCCACCTAAAGTCTTCACGTTCGCTGTGCGACGTGCCTACAAGCGTGGGCCGTCAGTTTAGCCTGCGGCGGGCCAAGCCAGCGATAGGATGGGATGGGCGGCAACGGCAACAGCAAGCCTGCTGGTGAAGCGCTTGGCGATGCCGAGCGCACCCGCTTTGCTGACCTGCTCGTCGCTGTGGCGGAGCTGCAGGATCGCGATGCGTTTGCTGAACTTTTCGCCTACTACGCTCCGCGCGTTAAGTCCTACCTGCTGCGCCTTGGCGCGGACAGCGCGCTGGCTGAGGAGATCGCCCAGGACGTCATGGTGACAGTCTGGCGCAAGGCCGGGCTGTTCGACCGTGCGCAGGCTTCGGTTTCGACCTGGATTTTCCGCATCGCCCGCAATCGCAGGATTGACCTTTTCCGACGCTCGAAGCGGCCTGAACTCGATCCTGAGGAGGAAATGATCCTTCCTTCCGGTGTCGAGGCGCCTGACGCCCGCATTGAAGCGATGGAAACCGAGGCGCGTGTCCGGGCAGCGATGAA
>JBMOGP010000498.1:0-2608 GCA_049318285.1 Hyphomonadaceae bacterium | reverse complement strand
CCACGAGCATGGAGGCAGACGCCTTCATCCTTCTCGATGAGGCCCTGGCCGCGAAATCGGTTGAGGTCACGGAGACCTCCGACAGCGGGTCGGTCCCGGTGCTCAAATTCCTGAGCAGGTCGCCCGTGCCGGTCCTCCTGCTCGATGGCGAGGAGCTCATCGGTGCCAAGCAGAACCGCATCCTCAACGCCTCGATCCTCGCACCCGCTGAGGCCGACATGCTCCTGCCGGTCTCCTGCGTCGAGGCGGGGCGCTGGCGCTACAGCACGAACAGCTTCCGGACAGCCGACCATGCCCTGTTCGCCAAGGCGGGGCGCGCAAGGCCTCACGCATGGCCGCCATGCATGTGGAGCGTCGCGCCGTCGGTGGGTCGTCCGCTTACGCTGTCGCAAGGCAGTATGACGCCGACCAGCACGAGGTCTGGTCAGACATTTCCGGAAAGCTCGGCCGTATGCGCGTCGAAAGCCCCTCGTCCGCCATCAGCGATGGCTATGAAAGCTATGGCGAGCGTCTCCGCGAATTCGAAGCCGCCCTCGAACCGGTCCCGGCCCAGCGGGGCGCAGCCTTCATCCTCGATGGCCGTGTCGTCGGTATCGAACTGTTGGCCACCGAAGCTGCTTTCCGCGCCATCTATCGCAAGCTCCTCAAGAGCTACGCCTTCGATGCGCTCGAAGTATCGGATGTGACCGCGCCGACAGTGCCGACAAAGGCCGACGTCGAAGCCTTCATCGCGCGGGTGCTTGGGTCCTCGATGTCCTCAGCCCCCAGCGCCGGGCTTGGGTTGGATGTCCGCCTCGCAGGCGAGGGCTGCAGCGGTCACGCCCTCGTCCATGACGAGGCCGTCCTCCATCTCGCCGCCTTCGACGAACAGCTCGCCGTCTGATCCCCATCCTCACGCAGGAGCCCCCCATGTCCTCCACCTCACTGGTCGTGCAGTCCCCCTTCATCGCCGACGTCTTTGCTGAAAACCCCGAACCGCGCTGCCCGTGCGTGCTCGTCCTCGACACGTCCGGCTCGATGAGCGGCAAGCCGATCGACCAGCTCAATGCCGGCTATCAGGCGCTGCTTACCGAACTCCTCGAGGACGCGCTCGCCTCGAAGCGGGTCGAGCTTGCCGTCGTCACCTTCGGGCCGGTGAAGCTGGTCCAGGATTTCGAGACGCCCGACATGATCGCCGCATGCGACCTCGAGATCACCGGCGACACGCCGATGGGCGAGGCGATCGAGTTTGCGATCGATCTCGTGCACCAGCGCAAGGACGTCTATCGCCAGGCCGGCATCGCCTATTACCGCCCATGGATCTTCGTCATCACCGACGGCTCGCCCACCGATTCCTGGACGGCTGCCGCACGCGCCGTGAAGGAGGGCGAGGCCTCGAACGCCTTCTCGCTTTTTGCCGTCGGCGTCGAAGGCGCGGACATCGAGACGCTGAAGCAGATCGCTGTCCGCGAGCCGATCAAGCTCAAGGGCCTGCGCTTTGCCGAACTCTTCCGCTGGCTCTCCAACTCGCTCAAGAGCGTCTCGCGCTCCAAGACCACCGAACGCGTCGCCCTGCCTGCACCCACCGGCTGGGCCGAGGTCTGAGCCATGACGCGCTGGAGCATCGCTGCAGCCGCCACGGTCGGCGAGCGACACATTGCCGATGGCCGTCCCTGCGAA
This sequence comes from Hyphomonadaceae bacterium, assembly GCA_049318285.1. GTDB lineage: Bacteria > Pseudomonadota > Alphaproteobacteria > Caulobacterales > Hyphomonadaceae > UBA7672. The sequence goes on along the minus strand of JBMOGP010000498.1, from coordinate 949 downwards.
GATGCATGGACCGTCCGTCACCACACCTTCCAGGGCGAGCCCTGGCTGATCCTTGCTGTTTCCGATGGGGCGGGAACGGCGGGCAGGGCGCAGGCGGGTTCCGCCTGCGCCGTTGCCGCCTTTGCAGATGAGGCCGCGCGCTGCCTCTATTCAGATGCGGGCATGACAGCCGATCGCCTGCGCGACTGCTTGGGCGCTGCCCGCGTGGCGCTCGCCGTCGAAGCAGGTCTTGCCGGCGCACACATCCGCGACTTTGCCTGCACGCTGCTGGGCGCCGCGATTGGTCCGGGCACAGCCGCGTTCGCGCAGATCGGTGATGGCGCCATCGTCGTCGCAGGCGATGAGCCCGGCAGCTGGGCCTGGATGTTCGAACCCCAAAAAGGTGAATACGCCAACGAGACTTCCTTCCTCACCGGGGAAGACGCGCTTGGCTGCGCCAGCGTCGCCGTGCTGACAGATGTGCCCTCGGAGATCGCCCTGTTCACCGACGGCCTCGAAAACCTCCTGATCAAGACCCAGCCCGAACGGCATGTCGTCGGTCAGTTCTTCGATCAGATGTTCCCGCCTGTGCGTCGCGTCGCAGATCCGGGGCTAGATGAGGCCCTCTCGGATCATCTCGCGGGCTATCTGGCGACGCCCGCAATCGCTGCGCGTTCGGATGATGATCGCACGCTCATCCTTGCAACGTGCCTGCTTGAGGGCGTTGCGCCTGCTGCACGGGAGACCGAGACGTGCGCTATTCCCTGAGCGATGGCGGCGTCATCGAGGCCGGGCCCAAGCTCGGCGAAGGCGGAGAAGGCGTCGTCTTTGAAGCCCGCGATGGCCAGCGCGCGATCAAGCTCTATCACAAGCCTCTGGCAGGCCCTGCTGCCGACAAGCTCCGGGCCATGGTGTCGCTCGAGACACTCGGTCTTGGCGCCCAGGCCGCCTGGCCCCTGGCTTTGATTGC
>JBMOGP010000497.1:0-2616 GCA_049318285.1 Hyphomonadaceae bacterium | reverse complement strand
AGAGATCGCCCGCATCGTTCACCAGCTTCGGCGGCATCGCCGCCATGCGGCCGCCGAACAGGAAGTTCAGCATGAATGTCTCAAGCGCATCGTCGCGATGATGCCCCAGCACAATCGCCTCGCATCCCTCTTCGCGCGCGACCCGATAGAGAATACCGCGCCGCATGCGTGAGCACAGTGAGCAATACGTGTTTGACGCGGGTACCTTCTCGGTCACTACCGAATACGTGTCCTGCGTGATGATGCGGTACGACACGCCGATCTTCGCGAAATAAGTGGGCAGGATTTCCTTGTCGAAGCCCGGCTGCCCCTGATCGAGATTGCACGCCAGCAGGTCCACCGGCAGCGCGCCCTGCCATTGCAGGTCGAGGAGCACCGAGAGAAGCGTGTAGCTGTCCTTGCCGCCAGACAGGCAGACCAGCCAGCGCGGCCTGCGTCCCTCCGGCGCCATGCCATAGGCGCGGATCGCCTCGCGCGTCTGGCGCACCAGCCGCTTGCGCAGTTTGCGGAAACTCACGCTCTGCGGTGCTGCCGCAAAGACCGGATGGAGAGGCGAAAAGTCCTCATCCAGTTCTTCGGATGGAAGGTCCAAGTTGTCGGCCATCGGCTCATGCTGCTGGGCCGCCGTTGATACCTGCCGCACCGAAAACAGCAATGTTCGGTCAACAGGCTCCAAAACCTGGGGTCATCCCCGAAGAGGTCGGCAACCGTTAGTGAACAAACTGCGATCAGGTTTTAACCCGAGCTGGCTGAGGTCTTTGGATCGCAACCCGCCGAATCCGCCGACATCGGGGCCGTCCTGGATCGGCTCCGCCGCCCTGCAGCCGTGGCAGAAGTGGCGTCGGGATTCGACGCGGTCATGATCGACATGGATGCCGCAAGCGATTTGCAGCTCGTGAGCGAGCTGTGCGCACGGCCGGGCTCTCCTGCGGTCGTTGCGTTTGCGCGCCGCGGTTTTGCAGGGAAGTCACTGGAATACGTGCTAGTAATGGCGGAAATTCGTGGTTTATCTGCGACGCTTGCCGGTCACAACGACACGTTCGAGTTCAGGAACGCCATTATGGCAGCCGCACCCCGGCTGCGATCCGCGGCAGGACAAGAGCGCAGGATCGCCTGATCAGGCCGCCTGCAGCACGCCCTTTTCCTCAAGCAGCTGTTTCAGCTCGCCCGACTGGAACATCTCCTTGGTGATGTCGCAGCCGCCGATGAAATCGCCTTTCACATAAAGCTGGGGGATCGTCGGCCAGTTCGAGAAATCCTTGATGCCCTGACGCAGGTCCGCATCCTCCAGGATGTTCGCGCTTTCATAGCGCACGCCGAGATGGTCGAGGATCGAGATCACGGTCGCCGAGAAGCCGCATTGCGGGAAGGTCGGCGTCCCTTTCATGAACAGGAAGACCGGGCTGGCGTCGATCAGGCCCTGGATGCGTGCGTTGACGTCGCTCATGGCGAAAACCCCGGCAATTGGCTGTACACTCCTCAGCTAAGGCCGGATCAGCCGCTAATCAAGCCGCCGCCGCCGCAGTTATTCAACGCCCAGACGTTCGCTTCCAGGTGGGCGATGTTGCTTGTTGTGGTGATGACGCGATGTGCGCCGCCCTCGTTCAGGGCCCAACACAGGGATTCGCCATGCGTCATCGGCGTTGTGGCCCGGTCCGGGCTCCACCCCATGACGGCGCGGGCGAGCCGCCAGGTCGCCCCCGCCCCGATGGGCAGTGGAAAGCGCGGATTGGCCGTGGTCATCACCTCGATGCCGACCAGTTCCCCCGCTGCACGCAGGCGATACAGCCGCTCCTTGGCGGCGCCTTTTAGCCCCGCATGCACGGGCGCCATGAAATGGGTGAACTCGCCCGTCCGCATCGCGGCCTCGAGTTCCGGCCCGCGGCCGCAGACGCCGACGGATACCACGCGTCCTTCACGCCGCAGATCAGCCAGGACGCGCAGCAGTGTGTCGGTAAGTTCGTTCTCGGCCGGCCCGTGCAGGTACAGGCAATCGATCCGCGCCCGCCTAAGCCGCTTCAGCGACCCTTCCACGGAGCGGCGCACCGCATCCGGGGAAAAATCGCGTTCGCGCCGCTTGATGCCGGAGGACTGGAGGCCGACCTTGGTCGTCACGATCGGATCGTAAGGCGGCAACCGCGCCAGAGCCTCGCCCAGCCGCCGCTCTGCTTCCCCAGCGCCATAGGGTGGGCCGGTGTCGAAAATGCGGACGCCGAGTGCATAAGCGTGCAGGATCATCTGCACCGTCGCCTCCGGCCGGATCAGCGCAGTTCCATGCGGCCCGCTCACCCCGAAGCCGAGGCGACGCGCTCCGTGCGGAATGCCAGGCCCATGCGCCACACTGGTTCCAGTTCAGCCAGGTGCGCGCGTTTGCAGGGCGAGGGCATGCAGCTGCCCGCCCATGCGGCCCTTCAGCGCCGCATAGACCATCTGGTGCTGGGCGACGCGCGACTTGCCGCGAAACTGTTCGGAGACAATCTCGGCGCTCCAGTGATCATTGTCGCCGGCAAGGTCCTTGAGCGTGATCTGGGCGTCCGGAAACGCATCCCGCAGATAGGCTTCGAGCGTCGTTCGCTCCATCGCCATGGTTCAAGTCCTTCCCTCAATCGCCAGCAG
>JBMOGP010000496.1:0-2621 GCA_049318285.1 Hyphomonadaceae bacterium | reverse complement strand
CCTGAATCAGAAGGGCGGCTGAAAAGCCGCCCCTCCTCCACCACCCGCGCCTTTGCCGGCGTCTTTCGGACACGTCTTGAGCGGGGGAAGGGCCAGTGACCCTTCTCTCCGCATCAGGTGTCCAATTCGTCGTGATACATGTCGCCCATCAGGGCTCCGTCGCCCGAACTCAAGACCTTGATGATCCAGGCCAGGACGGCGACCGCAATGACCGCCCAGTGCAGCGCAGGATTTTGCGCCGCTTCCACCATCAACTCCCACATGTCTCGCTGTTCTCCCGCGACTTCAGGTGAACCTAGAGCAAGCGAATTAACGAAGCCTCTCGCAAACCTTTCGCTCTGGTAAGCGCGGCGCTTTTCGAGACGTTTTCTGGAGCGGTCTGGCCTCGGGGTCGCGTAACGCCACGCGTTCTGCACATAATCCAACGTGGTTCCGGTTCCGCTGTTCCGCTTGCCGTCGGAACGATTTCGATGGCACGAGATCGCGATGACGACAGGCTCTCGCAACAGCCCCCGCCCCGGCAAGGACCCGCCAGCGCCCCGCGCCTGGCAGCGCATGCTTTCAGGCCGCCGGCTTGACCTGCTGGATCCCTCGCCGCTGGACATAGAGATCGTGGACATCGCCCACGGGCTCGCGCGCGTGGCCCGCTGGAATGGCCAGACCAAGGGCGACCACGCCTTCTCGGTTGCACAGCATTCTGTGCTGGTGGAATCGCTCGTCCAGCAGGTCTGGCCTGATGCGGATGCCTCCCACCTGCTCGGCGCACTGCTCCACGATGCGCCCGAATATGTGATCGGCGACATGATCTCGCCATTCAAGAATGCGCTCGGCGTCGACTACCGCCAGTTCGAGTCCAGGCTCGAATCGGCCATCCACCTGCGCTTCGGCCTGCCAGCAAGGATTTCGGCAGAGCTGAAGGCCCGCATCAAGCAAGCCGACCGGTCCGCCGCCTTCTACGAGGCCACCCGCCTGGCAGGCTTCGACATCGACGAAGCGCTGGATTTCTTCGGCGCCCCGCCCCCGGGGCCGGCGCCCGACATGACGCCAATGTCCCCGATCGACGCGCAGGCTCTTTTCCTGCGCAGGTTCGAGGCGCTGCAGGGCGAGATCGACCGCTCTCGATAATGAGCATCCCGGTGCTGGGACATACCCCACCTGTCCGCCCCCTTTTCAGGGGGGGGATAGCTCGGGGTCTGTCTCAACGCTTCCCGGTTCAACCAACCCACACTACCATTGGTCCATGACCATATGGATCTGCTCCCTCGCCGCCGCCCCCAAGCTGGCGCAAGAACTGCGCCCCTCGCGCATCGTTAGCCTGCTAAGTCCCTATGACACCTTCCCGGTGTTCGACGGCCTGGCGGCCGACCTGCACCTGCAGGTGCCGATCCACGATATCACCGCAGACATTGGCGCGTGGCGCGCTCCGGCCGCATCCGACGCCGAACGCGTGATCCGCTTCGTGGAAGGCTGGGACCGCGACGCTCCCCTGCTGATCCACTGCTGGGCCGGCATCTCGCGGTCCACGGCCAGCGCCTTCATCACGGCTTGCCTGCACAATCCGGCATCGGATGAAGAAGAGATCGCCCTCGCGATCCGCTCAGCCTCGCCCACTGCCTCGCCAAATCCGCGACTGGTGGGCTACGCCGATGCCCTGCTTGGCCGCGGCGGGCGCATGTCCAAAGCGGTGGAAACCATCGGGCGCGGCGCGGTTTCGGACGAGGCGCAAACCTTCTCGATCCCGTCCACCTTCGGCGGATCGCCATGAGCACGCCGATCGCCGTCGGCCTGTCGGCAGTGATCGTGGCGGCCGATGGCAAGGCGCCCTACGCGCTCACCACCCGCCACGCCGATGGCGCGGCAGGCCTGCCCCACGGGCGGTTCGACCCGAAAGGCCACCGCACGTTCGAGCTTGGCCTGCGCGACTGGGTCCGCGCCCAGACCGGCTTCGAGCCCGGCTATGTCGAACAGCTCTACACATTCGGAGATCTAGGAAGAGAACTGCCGCAGGCTGATCTAGGCGATGCTCCTTCAGGCGCACGCCTGATCTCCGTCGGCTATCTTGGCCTGACGCCAGAGCGCACCGACATCTCAGCCTTCGACGCGGTCTGGCGCGACTGGTACCGCCACTTTCCCTGGGAAGATCATCGCGCCGGCCGTCCCACGCTGATCGACCAGGCGCTCGCGCCCGGCTTGCGCACATGGTCAGACAACAACGGCAAACAGGCTGCAGCCCAACTCGCCCGCGTGCAGCTGGCCTTCGGGCTCGACGGCCAACCGTGGATCGAGGAGCGCACGCTCGAACGCTACGAGCTTCTCTACGAAGCCGGTCTCGCGCCCGAAGCCACACGCGACAGGGGCCGCAAGCCGCCCGCCCTTCCGGTGTCCGCCCTAGGCGAGCCGATGATCTCTGACCATCGTCGCATCCTTGCCACCGCCATCGGCCGCCTGCGCGGCAAGCTGAAATACCGTCCTGTCGTGTTCGAGCTGATGCGCGACAGCTTCACGCTCCTCGAACTGCAGAAGGTCTTGGAATCCATCCTCGGCCTCAGCCTCCACAAGCAGAACTTCCGCCGTTCCCTAGACCGATCAGGTCTGGTCGTTGGCCTCGGGCAGACCACGCA
>JBMOGP010000495.1:0-2629 GCA_049318285.1 Hyphomonadaceae bacterium | reverse complement strand
AATTCATGGGATCGTGGAAGGACCTGAAAGTCACCGAGCGCTTCCGCCGCGTGGCGGATGACCGGCTCTACTACGGCTTCACGATCGAGGACCCGACACTGTGGGATGCGCCATGGGGCGGCGAGTACGAGTTCGCGGCGCTCAATGGCAAGATGTACGAATACGCCTGCCACGAGGGCAATTACGCGCTGTATGGCATTCTCGAAGGCGCGCGCGTGCTCGAGGCGCGCGAGGCGGCAGCCAGGGCGAAGCCTGCCAGCGGCAGGCAGTAGCCGTCGTCAGGTCGGCTGTTCGATCCTGCCGCGGCGCTGGAGCTGCCAGGCGATCAGCCACCAGAGCGCGGCCCAGGCAGCGCCGAGGGCCCAGCCAGCCAGGACGTCTGTGGGCCAGTGCACGCCGAGATAGACGCGGCTCAGGCCGATCAGCACGGTGAGCGTGACGCCGTAAGTCATCACGATGACCTTGGTGCGCCTGCGTTCGTGCGCGCGTGCGAGCAGCACGCCGAGTGTGAGATAGGTGACGGCCGAGAGCATTGCGTGGCCGCTCGGGAAGCTTGAGCTGTAAGCGTGCGAGAGGTGCGCCACGAGCTCGGGGCGCGGCCGGTCGAAGCCGAACTTGAGGAGCGCCGAGAGGATTGCGCCGCTGCCGACGGCGCCACCCACCAGCAGGGCCGTGCCGCGCTTGCCGACCGAGAGCAGGTAGAAGATGACGCCGACCACCAGAAGCGTCAGCACCGCGCTCCCGCCAAGGGCCGTCAGGTCCGCCATGCCATCCGCCAGCCAGTCCGGGCCGATCGGGTCGCTGGCGTCTCCCGGCTCGCGCAGGGCCACCAGGATCGACGTGTCAAAGGCATGCGTGTCGCCCTCCAGCGCCTCGTCGGCAATCACCATGAAGGCGAGGGTCCCAAGAGCTGCAACGCCCATGGCGATCACGGCGCCGATTTCCGACAGGGCGAGGCGACGGAGATTGGCCAGCACGTTCTCGGGCATTTGTTCTCCTTGCAGGGTCATACGGGCAGGCGGACGGGGCTGTTCCATCGCGATCCGGGCCAGGCCCTGACACCTGTCCCCGACAGGATTGGCCTAAGCGCGGGCTGCGGGCTATTTCCTTTGTCTGCCCAAAGTTTAAGCAGGGGTGTCCGCTGCGAGGATGGGCATACTGGGGTGGCTTCGCGATGGCGATTCGACCCGCTAGGATTGGGCCGGCATGTACAACGAAATGTTCGCTGACGATCGATCGGTCCGGGGTCCTTACGAGAAGGTCGCTGCGTGGATCAACGCGACCGGCATTGACCTGCTGAACCTGCGCCAGAGCGAGGCGGAGGCGATCTTCCGCAAGATCGGGATCACGTTCGCCGTTTATGGCGAAGGGGCCGACCCCGAGCGACTGATCCCGTTCGATCTGATCCCGCGCGTATTCGGGGCAGCCGAATGGCGCAAGCTGTCGCGGGGGATCAAGCAGCGCAGCCGGGCGCTGAACGCATTTCTCTATGACGTCTATCACCGCGGCGAGATCATGCGCGCGGGCGTGGTGCCTGAAGAACTGGTCTACCAGAACCAGGCTTTCCTGCCGGAAATGGTGGGCGTCGACCCGCCGGGTAAGGTCTACAGCCACATTGTCGGCGTGGACATCGTGCGCACCGATGGCGACAGCTTCCAGGTGCTCGAGGACAATTGCCGGACGCCGTCGGGCGTCTCCTACATGCTCGAGAACCGCGAGATCATGATGCGGATGTTTCCGCAGCTGTTCCAGGCGGGCATCGTCGAGGCTGTCGACAGCTATCCGAGCCTGCTGAAGAAGACGCTGGAGGAAGTCGCACCGATCAAGTGCGATGATGATCCGACGGTGGTGCTGCTGACGCCAGGCTCGCTGAACTCTGCATACTACGAACACTCCTTCCTCGCCGACCTGATGGGCATCGAGCTGGTGGAGCCGCAGGACCTCTTCGTCGAGAACGGGCTGTGCTGGATGCGCACGACGCGCGGACCACAGCGTGTCGACGTCATCTACCGGCGGATTGACGATACCTATATCGACCCGCTGGCGTTCAAGGCAGACTCTCTGCTGGGCGTGCCAGGCATCTTCGATGTCTACCGCTCAGGCGGCGTGACATTGTGCTCCGCGCCCGGGGCGGGCGTTGCCGACGACAAGGCGATCTATGTCTTCGTGCCGGACATGATAAGATTCTATCTCGGCGAAAAGCCGATCCTCGAGAATGTGCAGACATGGCGCTGCGCCGAACCGGATCACTGCAAGTATGTGATCGACAACCTGAAGGACCTCGTCGTGAAGCGCGTGCATGGCTCCGGCGGCTACGGCATGCTGATCGGCCCGCACGCAGCGAAGAAGGAGATCGAGGCGTTCCGCGCCAAGATCAGGGCGAACCCGAGCGAGTTCATCGCCCAGCCGACGCTGGATCTTTCGACAGCCCCGATCCTCGGGAGCGAAGGCGTCGAGGAGCGGCATGTCGACTTCCGGCCTTACTGCCTGGTCGGCAAGGATATCCGCCTGACACCCGGCGGCCTGACGCGCGTAGCCCTGAAGAAGGGATCGCTGGTGGTGAACTCCTCGCAGGGCGGCGGGGTCAAGGACACCTGGATCCTGGCGGAATGACATGCTGAGCCGTACC
>JBMOGP010000494.1:0-2634 GCA_049318285.1 Hyphomonadaceae bacterium | reverse complement strand
TGTTTTTATGCGAGCATTGCGCTCTCCAGCCTGTCCTGACGACGGGCGAGAGGGATTATGCAAAACTTCTGATTCCGGTTGTCGGGGCGGTCTGGAAACGGGCAGTCCCGACTTCTTTTGGGGCCATGCCGAGCCTGGGGCGCCGCGTCTTGCGTCGACAGGCACAAACCCGCCTCAGGCATGTGTTCGTTCATCGACCAGACATGTCAGCTGTTGAACTCCTGGCCATGCCGGGACCCTAAGGCAGGAAGAAAAAGGGCGGCGCGATGAACGCGCCGCCACTAGAAGGGTCTGATACGAGCGTTTCCTCCCCGAAACGCCAAACCGCCGAAGCAGTTCGGTATGACGATCACCTGCACGTCACGATGAGTCAAGAACGATCTTACATCTCCGTTATCGTTCCTTGGAATTTAATGGCCGTGTTCCGTTACGAATCGACCCAGCTTGGGGTCGAAAACCACGCACCGGCCTTCGCAGACGCAATAAAACGTCAGTCGATCCGATACCGGACAGAATCACCTCGCATCACTATCACGCGCGCGTATGGTTCAGGCCCGTCACAAAATCCTCGAAACGCGTGGTACGCAAACCGGCCCGCTGTTCGAAGGCCGAGACGAGCGCCTTCAACGCCCCGAGCCCTGCATCCGTCCAATCCGCCTCAAGCGAGGCGACCAGATGCGCCTGGCTCCTCAGGATCACCCCATCGGATAGAATCTTGAGCCCGTTGGCCCTGAGCGTGGCCCCCGTGGTCGTGATGTCCACCACCAGGTCGGCAACCCCGGCCGCCGGCGCGCCCTCAGTCGCCCCGGCGCTCTCCACGATACGATAGTGGCCCACGCCCTCCTCCGTGAAGAACCGTCGTGTCGAGCGCACATACTTGGTCGCGACCCGCAGCTTACGACCCGTGGCGACCTCCATACGCGCGGCTACGTCATCAACATCCGCCATCGTCTCGACATCCAGCCAGCTCGTCGGCGCAGCCACCACCAGGTCGGCCCGCCCGAAGCCAAGCGGCGCCAGCAGGTGCGCCACGCGTTCAAGGTCGCCCGCCTGCTCGCGCAGTAGGTCCTCGCCGCTGATCCCGCAGTTGATGTCGCCCGCAATAACGCCGGATGCGATCTCGGACGCCGACAGCAGACGCACCTCGATCTCCGGCAGCGCCGGAATGCGCGCCAGGTATCCGCGCGCGCCGCCCACCGGAGCGATGGCGTAGCCCGCGTCTTGAAAGAATTCCTCGGTCTGCTCCTTCAGCCGCCCCTTGGACGGTACGGCAAGCGTCAGCGCGCTCATCTGCCGCCTCCCCTGCCCAACCGATCCGCCCGGATCGCAGCGCCGATACCAGCAGCCTCTACGTCGCCCGCACTGAGCCGCGCGATCAGCCCGTCATAGCGCCCGCCGGAAAGCAGCGGCCTGTCCGACTCGTCATCACGCGCGAGGTCGAAGACAAACCCGTCATAGTATTCGAACCGCCGGCCAGCCTCAGCGCTGAAAACAGCTTCGTTCCAGAATGGCGGTCTCAGTTTCGCGATCAGCGCAAGGCGCTCGTGGAAACTGTCCAGCGCAGCACCCAGATCAAGGCCTGCCTGCCTGCCAAACGTGGCTAGCGCTGCCGCGCTGTCGCCGGCTGACGCAGACAGATCGAGATAGTCGCCCAGCACTTCAGCCACGCTCTCAGCCGGCGCCCGATCCGTCGCCTTCTCGCGGAGGCGCCGAGCGATCTCGGCAGCGGTCCTCGCGACGGGCTCTACACCGAGCGAGGCCATCTCCGTCTCCACCGCGCGCACCGCATCGTCCTGCCCGAGGGCGCCAATGCGAACCACCGCTTCGGCGACTTCCGTCCGCCGATGCGCTGCGGCCAGTAATTCGCGAGGACCTTTGCGGCGCGAGAACGCGCGGCGCAGCCGATCGCGCCATTGCGGTGACAGCGGCAGCGCTGCGAGCAGGGCATGGTAGATCGCAACATCGCCGAATCGAACCTTCGCGCCGGTGACCCCGCCTGCCTGCGCCGCTTCGAGCGCCACAGCCAGCGCCTCCGCGTCCTCCGCGGGCGAGCCTGAGTTTCCAAACCATTCGAAGCCGATCTGAAGATGCTCCACCGGCTCATCAGACCCACGCGGCGGCAGGCGGTAGACAGGCCCAGCGCCATGATAGCGCGCCACCGGCAACTCGCCCGACGCCACCATCTGCGCGATCGGCGTTGTCAGGTCAGGGCGCAAGCAATGCTGAGTGCCGCCGGCGTCCGTGAATGTGCAGAGGCGGGAGCGCACCGCTTCACCCGACAGCTCAAGGATCACTTCCGCCGGCAAAAGCGCCTGCGGCTCGGCCCGTACGCCGCTTACACGTGCGATCCGCGCCAGCGCCGCTGAAGCCTCCGGCGTCAGCTTCACGGCTGGCCTGCAATCGCTTTGATCTGCGCGACCATATCGCTGCGCGGGCATTCGAACTGCCCCGGCCGCTCGTTGCGCCAGGCCTCGTTGTCGGTCATGCCCTTGGCGGCGGCGGCGCCAGCCTTCAGGTCCTTGATCGTGACGATGCCCCCAGCACGCTCATTGCTGCCCACAATGACAACTGCGGGCGAATTGCGCCGGTCCGCATACTTCATCTGCGCCTTCATGCCGGACGAGCCGAGATACA
>JBMOGP010000493.1:0-2646 GCA_049318285.1 Hyphomonadaceae bacterium | reverse complement strand
GGCCCGCGCTTGTGACCGGGGCGGCAGGTGGCGTCGGGTCAGTCGCGATCGCCCTTCTTGCGGACGCGGGCTGGAGCGTCATTGCCTCAACCGGCCGGCCGGAAGAGTCGGACTATCTCAAGGGACTCGGCGCGAGCGAGATCATCGAGCGTGCGAGCTTGTCAGCGCCAGGACGTCCCCTCGGGAAGGAACGCTGGGCTGCAGGCGTGGACTCGGTAGGATCCACGACCCTGGCGAACATGCTGGCGATGACACGCTATGGCGGTGCCATTGCGGCGTGCGGCCTTGCCGGAGGCATGGACCTTCCTGCTTCGGTAGCGCCCTTCATTCTCAGGAATGTGGCGCTGCTGGGGATCGACTCGGTGATGGCGCCAAAAACGCTGCGACTGGAAGCCTGGCGACGGCTCGCGACCGATCTCGACCGTGCAAAGCTCGCCGCCATGACGACCACAATCCGCTTGGAGGAGGCCATCGAGTCAGCGCGCGCGATCGTTGCCGGCAGGATTCGTGGGCGGATCGTGATCGAAATCGGTTGAGAACGCCTCGGCCGAACAGCGCCATTGCAAAAAAGCGATCATTGGTACGTTGGGCGGGGCCCCTATTTCACGAGCCTGTCAGGATGTTGCCAATGGCAGAGCCGCACGTGAGATGCCCGTCGTCTCTCCCCTGCGGGCCAGGCGCGAGCCCCCAACTGCAGGCGTTCGTGGCGTATCGGTTTCCGGGGCACGATTCGACCTGCCGCCGCGGGTCGTGTAACCCTGAACCCCATCCAAGCGGGGTCGAGCGTGCCGGTCATTTTTCCCACCTACAATCGCGTGGATAAGGCGCGCATAGCCAAGCGAAACGAGACGTTGGACTTCTGGTTGGGCTTTGTCCGGGGCACTTGTATGTCCGAGGTGCTATTCCGGTCCTTCGCGCAACACTTCAGTGACACGTGGAACGCCTCAGCTCGGGGGGCCGCGCATGAACAAGCCTCAACCGGCGAGCTGACTGGCCGCTTCCAGGACGATCGCCGTGGCTTCGGAACGGCGACAACTGGAAGCGAAAGCCGCCCGGCTGCTTTTCACCCTGCGACCGGTTGTTCGACTTTCCCGCGTTGACTATCGGCTCCCCGCCGAGGGCAAGGAACCGAAAACGTCAGATTTCAGTGCCTTCGGCGACCCGACGGATGCAAAACTGCCAGTGGCAGAGCCGGTTAGGCTCGCCCGAGTGATGCGAGTGTGCCTGAATCCAAATGCTCGAGAATACGCTGCAAAGCCGCTACATTTTTCTCGTCTTGAGTGCTCTCGAGCGCTTCGCGCAGCACGGTGCGAATGTCGTCTGCGGCAACGCGTTCCATCTCCCAACCTTCATACAATCGCTCGCGCCGTTCAACGCCCCGGTCCAACGGGACGATATCGTAGTGGCGCTGATCGCCGTAGAGGCTCGCGATCAGGCTTTGTACTTCGGCGGGTGGTCCCTCGATCCACTGGAAGAAAACGCCGCTGCCGAAAGTGAGAACACCAGTTATGCCGCGGTCCGCATTATGGCGCTGCGACGACTCAATAATGCGCCCAACCTCAGCTTCGTCCACGTCCTGTGCCGCGCGACTGCAGTAAACGAACATTTCGAGTAGCGTCTCGAAGTATTCAAAGTCGGGATCGCCGGGAACACCGAATTCATCAAACATAGGTTAGCTCGCCTTCTTGGTGCCGTGTAGGAAGAATTCTGTGATCCGCCGCCAGGCAACTAGCACATTTCACTGCATTGGGTAGGCGAAGGCGGGGTCTCAGAGGTGGCTCGGGAAATCTGCACACGGGGTTAGGTGGAATTTCTGCCTGAGATCGGCATGATGCCGATAGCAGGAGAGACGATGACCAGACGATCGCGCCGGAACCACAGCCCGGCCTTTAAAGCGAAAGTGGCGCTAGCCGCAGTTCGCGACGAGAAGACGCTGTCGGAGCTCGCCGAACAGTTCGATGTTCATCCCAACCAGATTTCGACGTGGCGGGAGCAGCTACTGAAAGGGGCGAGTGACTTTTTGGCGATGGTGAGAAGTCTACGCCGGCCACACCGACCGCGGACGTGAAAACGCTGCACGCGAAGATCGGAGAGCTGACGCTGGAGAATGATGCTCCGCAGGGCTTACGCGGCCTTCGGCCACGGTCCCTGCTACGATATCCGGCGCGCTCGGCAAAGCGGGTCTGTTGCCGAGCGGAAAGCGATGATCGATCGGAGCCATGACCTCTCGGTCACGCGGCAAGCGGAGCTGTTGGATATCAGCCGTGGCAGCGTCTACGACTTGCCGCGACCGACACCGCCGTCTGATCTGGCGCTGATGCGTCGGATCGACGAGCTGCATCTCGACTACCCGTTTGCGGGTGCCCGCATGCTTCAGGGTCTGCTGAAGCGAGAAAGCTTCGAGGTGGGACGTCTGCACGTCAGGACTTTGATGCGGAAAATGGGCATCGAAGCGATCTATCGCCGGCCGAACACCTCGAAACCGGAGCCGGGGCACAAGATCTTCCCCTATCTCTTGCGCAACGTCCCGGTGACACAGCCCAATCAGGTGTGGGCGATGGACATAACCTACGTGCCGATGGCGCGCGGCTTCGTCTACCTGGCGGCGGTGGTGGACTGGTTCAGCCGCAGGGTTCTGGCCTGGCG
>JBMOGP010000492.1:0-2650 GCA_049318285.1 Hyphomonadaceae bacterium | reverse complement strand
ATGGCGAAGTGTGGCTGAACACCCTGCCCCGCGCCTGCCCGAGCCTGAAATTCCAGGGCGGCTTCACGTGGGAGGTCCGCGGCACGCAGGTCTGTTCGAACCAGCAGATAATCTATGTGAGAGAAGATGGAACGCCCTGCCAACTCGGCACCTTCACCCGCGTCCCAGCCGTAACCTAGCACGCGCCACAGGAGCTGAACATGAAGCGACTCCAAATCTCAATCGCTACACTGATCCTCATCTCGCTATCAGCCTGCTCCTCACCGGGAGAACCCGCTCAGCAGAAGACAAGCATCGCTGGCTCCTGCATAGACGCATCGCGCATCCAGAAGCAGGAAGTCATCAGCAACCAGGAGATCCGGTTCACGCTCGCCGGCGGCGAAGTCTGGACCAACCGCCTGGCGCGTACCTGCCCCGGTCTCAAAGGCCAGGGCGGCTTCAGCTGGGATGCAAGCAACCGGATCTGCTCTGGCCTGCAGACCATCTACGTGCTCGACAGCGGTATTCCTTGCCAGCTCGGCGAATTCACCCGAGCGACCGCTTCGGGCTCGGCTGGCTAATCTTCGTCGGTGCGATGCTTGGGCTGCGCTTCCAGAAACGCTTCGACCTCGTCCAGCGTCGCTGAAAACTCGTAGCCCGTGTTCCCGAATACAATCTTGCGCGTCTCTTCATCGCGCAGCATGTACCCACCATGCTCGGCCACCTTGCCGAACGGTTTGGCGCACTTCATCAGCAGAACGCCATAGCGATACCCCAACCGCTTGACGCGGCGTTCCTGCGAGACGACAGCATGCTTGCCCTGGCCCATCCGCACCGTATGCGACGGCGCATCAAGCAATGGCAAGTGGCTCGGTCAGCCGCGGCGCTCCCGCCCTACCGTCGACACTTTTTCAGCTTCAGAACGCCTGGTCGCGATGCGTTTCTCGACCGCCCATGATCGTCATCATGGCCTTCGTGCCGCGAATGGTCTCAGGCGCAATCTGGGTGATATCATGAGACAGCACGACAAAGTCCGCCATCTTGCCCGCAACAAGGCTGCCACGAATATCCTCATCGAACGTCGCGAAGGCGCCATCAATCGTATAGTGGCGAAGCGCCGCCTCGACCGAAATACGCCCCGCCGGGTGCCAGCCACCGGGCGGCTTGCCCTCAGCCGTCATCCGCGTGACTGCAACCGCAATCCCCTCGATAGGCGACAGGTAAAAGACCGGATAGTCGCTGCCAAAGGCCTGCCTCACGCCCGCATCGTCGAAGATGCTGAACGAGTCCGCAATCGGCGCGCGCTCCGGCCCCAGCAGCGGTTCAAAATTGTTCAGCACCGTAGCGTCGGGATTGGCGAAGATCGGCTGCGTGGAAGCGATCACGCCCAGATCGCGGAAACGAACAAGGTCGGCGAGGACGGGCACCTCCGCGTGCTCGATGCGGTGACGCTGGTCCGTCGCGCCATTTGTCTTGGCTGCAAATGCGAATGCATCAAGTGCTTCGGTGATCGCCTTGTCGCCGATGGCGTGCAGCAGGATCTGGAACCCGAGACGATCGTACAGTGCGACAGTTTCGTTCAACTCCTTCGGATCCCAGAACGACAACCCGCTCGTGTTTGTCCCCGTATAGGGTGCGTGCATCGCGGCGGTCTGCGCATCGATCGCGCCATCAAGCATGCCCTTGATCGAAGCTACTTTGAGCAGCGGACCTTTGAAGGCCTCGCGCGCCGCGATGTGGGGCGCTAGATCTGCCTCGGTGACGGGCCGGGCGAGCTTGTGGCCCTCAGGATAGCTGCCAGCCCCAGGGATCATGGGCACAGCTACATGCATCCGCACCTTCAGTGCGTCCGCCTTCAATGCGCGCTCGAACAGCGACAGCGCCTCCGGCGAAGCGCCCGCCACATGCACCGCAGTCAAGCCCTGGGAGGCTGCATCCGCCATGTTCGCAATCAGCGTCGCATAGCGTGCATCAGCTGTTTCAGGAGGGATCAGCCCGCTGGCCATGCCATGTGCGGCCTCCGTGAACTCGCCCGTAGGCCTGCCGGCCGCGTCCTTCACGATCTGACCGTTTGGCGGATTAGCGGTGGCGGACGTGATCTTGAGCGCCGCCAGCGCTGCGCTGTTTCCCAGACCTGCATGACCATCACGCATTGTGATGTACACGGGACGATCCGAGATCACCGAATCGATGTAGGACCGATCAGCCTTCGCATCGGGGAAGATCGCATAACCCCAGCCCCTCCCCGTAATCCAAGGCAGGTCCGGGTTGGCGTCAGCAAACGCCTTCAGCTTTGCCTGAAGCTCAGCGACGCTTGTAACATCTTCGAGGGGCACAGAGTTGAGCGATGGGCCAGGCAGATGCAGGTGCGAATCCTGGAAGCCCGGCGCAACGAAGCGCCCTTGCAGATCAACGACAGTCGTTGTGCTGCCGGCAGCTTGCCTGATCGCGTCGGTGGTCCCGACACAAGCCAGCTTGTCTCCCGCCACCGCCAGCGCTTCAGCCCATGGCTGCGCAGTCTCCGCCGTCCAGATGCGGCCATTGATGTAGATTGTATCGACAGCCCCCCTGCATGCGGTCTGCGTCGCCGCAAGCTGTGGCGCGCACGCTGTTGCAAGCAGCGCAGCTGCAAGAATTCCAGCCTTCATCGTTCCGACCCTTATTCCCACTC
>JBMOGP010000491.1:0-2653 GCA_049318285.1 Hyphomonadaceae bacterium | reverse complement strand
GCGAGCCTGCCCGACGACATCCGTGGCTATGGCCATGTGAAGGAGCGCGCCGTCGTGGCTGCGGAGAAGAAGCTCGCTGGCCTTATGGCGAAGTGGAACGCCGGGCCTGCGCCGCGGATGCAGGCGGCGGAGTAGGGGCTAGCCGCTTTGCTGTCGACGTTGCTGCCAGCCCGGTGTCAGCAATCACCCGTCGCGTAATCGGTGTGTTACTTTACCCGTGCCATTTTTGTCCAGGCAGAAATGGAGGCGTTCATGTATCAAGGCGGATGCCACTGTGGCCCGGTGCGGTATGAAGCGGGCGAATTGCCGGAGCGCTATTCCATCTGTTGCTGCACGGATTGTCGCCGCTCGGCGGGCGCGCCGATGGTCGCCTGGGCGATCTATCCGAAGGGCTCCGTGAAGGTGACGAAGGGCGCGCCGAAGTCGCGGGCTTCTTCGGAACACGCCGAAGGATTGTTCTGTGGCGACTGTGGCACGGGTCTGTTCTACGTGAGCGAGACGTACCTGCCGGGCAAGATCGATGTCGCCAGCGCGACTCTCGACCAGCCTGAGCTGGTCGGACCGCCGCAAGCCGTGGTGCAGACGGCCGAGCGCATCGCATGGGTCGCTGACATCCACACCGTGCCGCAATTCCCGCGATATCCGGGAATGGACTAGGTCCCGCCGTCGCCAAATTTCAGGCGCAGCGCAACGATCGCCAGCGACAGGCAGAGGCACGCTGCGTTCGAGACTGCGATCGGCCACGAACCAAGCAGGAGGCCATAGGTCGTCCAAAGCACGAACCCGGTAACGGTCACTGTAAACATCTTCAGCGACACGCCTTCCGCAGACTTCGTTTTCCAGATCTTTCCGATCTGCGGAACAAAGCTCACCATCGAACAAAGGCCCGCGCCGACGCCGACGATGTTGATGATGAGCTCCTGATCCACAGGCGGTTACTGGGCTGCGATTTCCACCGGCTGGTCGACATCAAGCTGCACGCCGCGCATCGAGCGGGTTTGCGGCGTCGGGATGCCCGATGCCTTGAATTGCTTGGTCAGCTCCGCCTTGCGGGCGGCCAGGCGCTCACGGAGTTCGGCCATGTCCACGCTGGCCTTCTTCGCCTGCGCAAAGATGCCGTCGCGCTGTTCTTCGTCCTTCACGTGGTGCTTGATTTCTTCCGAGAGGACTTTGACCTTCGCGTCGTAGAATGGGTCTTCGGGCGAGCCCGCCATCAGTTCGCCTATCAGCACCTTCGCGCCGTCGTGCTCGACATAGGCTTCGTCCAGCATGTCGTCTTCCACTTCGCCTTTGACGGCGGGGTAGACGATTTCTTCCTCGATCGTGGCGTGGACGGTCAGCTCCATGCAGATCTGCTGGGCAAGCTTGGCCTTCGCAGGCTTGCTGCGCGATTTCGCGTAGGTTTCGAACAGGTCTTCGACCTTGCGGGGCTCGGCCTTGAGCAGAGCCACGGCGTCCGTCGCCTTGGCTTTCGATCCGTTGGTTTTCTTTGCAGCGGCCATGATTGTTTCCTCATCCATGTGGGGCTTGATCGCCCTGGCGTGCGCGATGTTCGCAAGGCCTAACCCCCCGGCGGAACGATTGGGCACGGACGCGCAGCAAAAAATCGTCAGTAGCGAGAGGCCCTCACGCGCTGACGATTGCGTCAGGGCCGCGGGGATGGCGCTTGATTGCGATTGTCGAGCAAGCGAAGGTGCGCCCATGTCGCGGGGGGCGCTCGAGCATGACCGGCAAGAAACTGCAGGCGACGTGGCGCTCGCTGATCCGGATTTTTCCGGTCTGGTCGATGCCGGCCGAGGTTCTGTTCAGCAGGACGACATGGCGCTTCATTGGCGCGGACCTGCTGGCGGGACCGTTTGATGACCGCAAATCACAGAAGGTGGCGGACATCGTCGGCCCGTTGCCGGTGGAGGCGGTCGCAGCCTTGAAGACGCTTGCGGAGGTTAACGTCCGCCGCACGACGGCAGCATTCAGCGCCGTTGCGGTCGCCTACGTCTCTCTGCCCGTGGCGATCGGCGCCCTGTTGTCCGAGATCGTGCCAGAGATGATGCGCGACCTGGTGTTCAGCAGCGGGAGCGTCGTCATCGCCGTGCTGGTCGGGCTCGCGTTTGGCCCGCTCACCTATTTCGGCAGCATGTGGCGCGCGCGCCAGCTGGAATGGACGCTGGAACTCGTGAGCGCAGGGGCCATAGCGCCACACGCGGCCCTTCCAGAGAAGGGCACTGAGCCGGCCCCGCCGAAGTCGGCGCCAGGCTGAAGCCGCGTCGTCGCGATCGTGATCAGTTCGACTTGCGCACTGCGTCGCCGACGGCTTCTGCGGCGTTTTCCAGTGGGCTGTCATTGCGTTCGTTGAAGAACATGACGCCAAGCACGATCACGCCGACAACCATAGCGCCTACGATGAAGTAGAGGGAGCCATTCGACCTGCCCGATGTGCCAGTGGTCATGTTCAAACTCCTGATTGGTTAGGCTGATTGCCGCGTCCAAACGTTGCGAAGGCCCAAAGGGTTCCAAGGTCGCCGTCCCGGTGTTTTGAGAACAATTCGCGATTCAGGCGAAACGCACTCGCGACTCCTTGATTATGGTGCGCTAAGGCAGCGAGGCATGGACACGTTCGAGGCGGATTCGGTGGTGATCGGCGCGGGGGCCGTAG
>JBMOGP010000490.1:0-2664 GCA_049318285.1 Hyphomonadaceae bacterium | reverse complement strand
GCGGCGGCCTCGCGGGTGACCAGGCCATAGCTTTCCGGCCAGGTGGAGGGGGCGAACAGCACGTCGATCTGGCGGTAGAGGTCGACGACGCGGTTTTGCGCCATGCGTCCGACAAAGGTAACGGGGACATGGCCCCAGTGGGTCTGGAGCAGGTAGCCCTCCTCCTGCGAGTGGTCGACGACCAGCAATTCCAGGTGTTTGGGCTGCACCGCCTCGATGACGGCCTTGAGCAGGAAGTAGCCCTTGTGCTCCGCCATGCCGCCGACATGGCCGCAGACCACGCGGTCGGTGTGGCGGGTGTCCTTGTCCTGCCATTCCAGGGTTTCGGAGATGCCGTTCTTGTTGACGCGGATCTGCGGTATCTCGTTCTTGCGGTAAATTTCGGCGAAGCAGTTGGAGACGGTCAGCACGGCCTCGGCGCCCCGCAGCAGGCCCTTGAGGTAGAGCAGGCGCTCGATGGACTCCAGCTGGCTGATGTTGTTGGGCGGCGTGCAGGGCTGGTAGGGGTCGGGGTGGCCGTCCGGGTAGACCTTATGGTTGGCGTCGACAAGGAACTGGTAGTCGGAAATCCACCAGGCGTCGTGGACGGTGACGATGTAGGGGATTTTCGCACTGCGGGCGGCCTCGACCACCGAGGCGGTCAGGCGCTGGACGCAGTGGAAATGCACCAGGTCGGGCTGTTCGGCCTCGAGGTATTCGGCGAACAATTCCCCCATCGTCTCGTCGGTCGGGTGCCAGTCCATATTCTCCCGCCACAGGATGGTGGAGCGGTAGACGCGCGCGCCCTGGTGGTTGTAGACCGTCATCTGGTACGGCGGCTTCAGGCCAGCGTCGGAGGTGAACACGCTGATGTCAAAGCGGTCCCGGTAGTCGCGTTGCAGCAGGTCGAAGTTGTCGGCGATGACGCGGGTCGCGCCGCCGATGGACTGCGGCGGGAAGAAGACGTTGACCAGGGCGACCTTTTTGCGCAGTTTGTGCCCGGGCGCCTGGGCGGCGGCGAGCACGCCGTCCAGGACGGCGGCGAGGTTGTCGGCGAGCGCGTCGACGCTGTACTCGGCGCGGGCGCGGGCCTGGGCGGCCTCGGCGACGCGCTGGCGCAGGGTGTGGTCTTCCACCAGGGCCTTGAGGTGGCGGTACCAGTCGTCGGAGGTGGCGGCGATGAAGCCGTCTTCGCCGTCCCGGATGACATCGCGGTAGTTGGCGGTGCTGCTGACCACGGACGGGATGCCCAGGCAAGCGGCCTCGAACCATTTCAGCTCGCTCTTGCAGCCGTTGATCTCGTCGTCATGGAGGACGGCCAGGCTGATGTCGGCGCGCTCGAGCATGGACCAGTAGGCCCTGATGCTTTTGACGGGCGGCATCTGCTTGACGCGGTCAGCGTATTTCTCCCCGGAGGGCGACTCTCTGTCCAGGAAGGCGGCGGGCAGCTTGAGGTAGCCGGCGATCTTCAGGCCGACCTGCGGGTATTCGTCGAACAGGCGGGCGATCGCCGGCAGGGCGAGGTCGGTGAAGTCGCTGTTGTGCGCCATCGTGCCGCTGCCGTAGAAGATGTCGACGGCCTCCTTGTCTTCGTGGGCCTTGTGCTTGAACAGGTTCAGCGAGTCGATGCCGTTGCGGTGGACGTGGCATTCGCCGCCGAACACCAGCGGGCGCAGCTTGTCGGCCAGGGGGCCGGTGGAGGCCAGGCCGAAGCGGCAATGGCGGGTGGCGGCGTTGAAGGAGGCCATGCCTTTCATGAGCTGGATGTAGGTGTCCAAATTCAGGTAGCCGCCGTAGGTCTCGATGGCGGGCGGGTAGGCGGTGTCGAACAGCAGGTCGTCGATCTCGTAGACCGACAGGCGGCCGGTGGCGTTGACCTGTGCCATCGCCTTGAGTACGGGCGGTTCGGCGGGGACGCGGTAGAAGATGACGGTGTCGTGCAGGGCCAGGGCGTTCTGCTGGTTGGCGAGGTCGGTCCAGGACACGGCGGTGACGGCCTTGCCTGCCGCCTCCAGTTGCTCGACCTTCTGGTCGATGCGGTAGCGCACGCACTGGGGAATGTAGAAGTCGCCGACGATGAGGACGCGCCCGGGGTTGCAGCTGCCGACATGGGCGGGGTTTTCCGCAGCCCCGTAGAAACGCAGGTAGGCCGTGTAGATGAACTCGGCAACCTCGCTCATCTTTGCAACCAAAGCTTCACGGTTGTCCGCAACCGCAAAGGCTTCCAATGCCCCCTGCTGTTTCATCCAGTATTCGTGGATCAGTTCGTCAAACCCTTCGCGGAAAGCGGGGGATTCGGGATTGCGGTCTATCGCGTCGAGTAACACTTCGACCACGTCCCTGGGGTGGGTGATGAGCTTTTTGCAGTGCATGAGGTTAGGTATCAACCATTTGCTGGGTTTGCCCAAGCTGGCGGCGGCCCCTTCGTAATGGAAGGCGGCGGTGTCGTAGTCCTTCTGCTCAAAATAAGTGTTGCCCAACAGCTCCAGTACTTCCGCCTGGCGTTCGAAGCTCAGGCAGATTTTCAGCAGGGTACGGGCGGTATGGATGTCGCGGTCAATCAGCTTTAGCTTTGCCCGTCCAAGGTAATATTGCCAGTTGAGGGTATTGTTGTGGCTGATGCGCAAAGGATAACCAATATGCCCAGACAACAGCTTTTGGAAATCTTCGCCATCAATATCAATA
>JBMOGP010000489.1:0-2667 GCA_049318285.1 Hyphomonadaceae bacterium | reverse complement strand
GCCCAGAGAAAGCCGTGAAGGCGTCTGGTACAACGCCATCGCCCATGAGCACGACGGCGTCGGCCCGCGAAAGACCTGCCGCCACCGGCTCGCGCAACGGCCCTTTCGGGAAGACATGGCCGTTGCCGAACGGGTTTCCAGCGTCGACCACAATGATCGACAGCGACTTCTTCAAGGTCGGGTTCTGATGGCCGTCATCCATCACGATCAGCTGTACCCCATCCGACTTCATGGCGCGCGCGCCCGCCGGACGATCCTTCGATACCCACGATTCCCCACTGGCCGAGAGCATCACAGGCTCGTCACCTACCTCGCGGAAGGTGTGGCGCGCAGGATCGACACGATGCGCACCTTCAAGTGATCCCCGATAACCCCGCGAGAGACTCGCAGCGCGAAGCCCTCTCCCGGCATAGTGCGCCCGAACCGCTTCCGTCACAGGCGTCTTGCCAGCGCCGCCCAGCGTCAGGTTGCCGATGCAGACGACGGGCAGGCCGATATCCTCGGGCGTGCTGCTGCGAATGCGCCGCTCGCCTGCGATGCGATAGGCCATCGCAAGCGGGCTCAGCAGCAGCTTGATCATAGGCGCCGACGCACGCGAACGCTTATCGGTAACGCTCCAGAAATAGGGCTCACGCATCGCTGGCAGCCTTTGTCGGCAGCATCGCAAGGATCGCCTCGATCGTGCGGTCGAACGGCGCGTGGAAATCGTCAAAAAGGGCAGCGCGAAGCGGGGCGGACCGGGCGGAGAGTTCGGCGCGCCAGAAGTCGGCCAGCTGTCTCGCCGTCTCACCGATCACCAGCGTGTCATTCTGCGCCAGAATTTCGAAAGTCTCGCGAAAGTTGTATCCATATGGGCCCGTGAACACGCGCTTGCCCAGCTGCGCCGGCTCGATGGCGTTGTGTCCGCCCACATCCTGCTTGGTGGCGCCGCCAAGATAGATCCCGCCAGCCACGGCATACCAGAACAGCAACTCGCCCATCGTGTCAGCGACCACGACGCTGGTTCCATGTTGCGGCGGCAAGCGTTCCTTGGACCACTGCTGAACCGTGAAGCCGTGACCGCGTGCTTCACCGACAATTGCCGATCCGCGATCCGGATGGCGCGGAACGATCACCAGCAGCGCGTCCGGTGTCGATACACGCAATGCCGCGAACGCCTCGAGCGCAAACGTATCCTCGCCGGGATGCGTGGAGGCAGCGAGAAGGACCGGTCTGCCGACCGCCTTCACGAACGCAACAACCTTGTCCTGTGGGGGCGGCGTGATGCGCGCCGCCATTTTCAGGTTGCCGACCGTGGTGATCTCGCGGCCCGTGGCGCGGCCAAGGCCCTCTGCAGTCTGTCTGTCTGCGGCCCCGATAAACTGGAACGCCTTGAAAAGCGCACGTGCGGAGGATTTGCGGCTATTCCAGCTGTCGATCGATCTCGTTGTCATTCGTGCATTTGCCATAACGGCCGGAATTCGCCCGCGCATCAGGCCGAGCAGCATGTTTGGCCAGATCTCGCCCTCTGCGAACACGGCTGCGTCCGGGCGCCAGTGCTGCAGAAACCGCGTCACAGCGCGTGGGCCGTCCACGGGCGCCATCTGATGGATGACGTGCTCCGGAGCGCTAGCTGCGATCATGTCGGCTGAAGTTGTCGTCTGTGTTGTGACGAGGGCGTATGCCGCGGGCTGCTGCGTGCGGATCGCTTCGAACAGGTCGAGCAGCAGTCTGGATTCACCGACGCTTGCTCCATGCATCCAGATGAGTGGTCCCCCTGGTCGCACCAAGTCCGTACGCCCGAAACGTTCGCCGCTTCGCTCAGGTCGTTCCTTGCCGCTTTTCACACGGTTGCGGACGAGGATCGGTGCGAACGGTTCCAGCAGGGTCGCGCCTAAGCGATAGAGCGTAAGCGTCAAAGTCACGTGCCGCGATGCTCAAAGGCAGGTTCGGCTTCCGGGGTCGCCGCGGGTTGGGGCGCAGCGACCGGGGCGGGTGCCGGCGCCGGAACAGTGTCGCGCGCGAGTCCTGCCAGTTCGTCGGCCCGTGCCGTCGCCGCCTTAAGCGCGTTTTCGACACGCAAGCGGAGTTCCTCCGAATCCATGCTCTTAGAGGTCTGAATCGGTTCCGGGATCACGACAGCGCCGCGAGCGAACGGCTTTGGCCACAGCAGCCGATCCCACGTATTGAGCCGCTTGGCATTGGCGGACAGGCCGTAGATCAAGATCGGCACGCCCATCTGCTGCGCCAGCTTGATCGTGCCGATGCCGACGATCTCGCGCGGACCCTTCGGCCCGTCGATTGTCATGACGATGCAGCCGCCCTTCTTCATCACCTCCATCGACTCGCGCGCCGCTGAGACGCCGCGCTTGCTCTTGTCAGAGCGTCCCGATGACGATCCCCGTATAATGTGAAGGCCCAGCCAGGTTCCTGCCCGTTTGGTGAACTCGCCATCTTTCGACGGCGAGACCATCAGGGTGGCGGGGTGTGGCGGCTTCGGCCATTTCGGGCGCATCTTGATTTGCGCGAAGGGCATCAGGAGGATACGCGAGTGCCATGTGGCGGCGACCCAGCCCTGCGGGCTCTCCCAAAGCTTGCGCATGTGATCTATGCCCTCCACGCGCCACCGCAGCGTGTGGGCGAGGAGCGACATGTAGGCCCAGATCAGGGTGCCCCCGATCCAGGGAA
>JBMOGP010000488.1:0-2670 GCA_049318285.1 Hyphomonadaceae bacterium | reverse complement strand
ACAAGCGGGTGTCCAGCAGAAAGCCCTTTGGCCTTCCCACAAACTTCCACGGCAGCCAATCACCCGAGGGGTTGAGACACCCCGTCAAACTCTCCGGATCTCAGAAAGTCTCTTGGGTGGATCGCGCAGATATATTGAAGAATCCGGAATGGATTGATGAGTGGAAAGTCTTGATGACGCGAGTTCAGGGTACCAGTGCGGCTGTTGAGACCAAATTCCTCAGCAAACCAATCATTGCCGCACCGGGAACTGCGTGTACAGAGACCTACCTCGTCGCCGGGCACTTTGCGACCGAACTCGAAGCGGCGCGCTACGCAAAGTACCTGCGTACGCGTTTCGTTCGCTTCCTTGTTTCGCTCCGTAAGTCCACCCAAGATGCGCCGAAGCATGTCTATGCGTTCATTCCCGACCTGTCGCTGAACGAAGAATGGACCGATGCCAAGCTCTACAAACGCTACGGGCTGACCGAGGACGAGATTGCCTTCATCGAGTCGCAAGTTGCTGAACACGATGACTCTGCGCCCGATGAAGTCGTCACCGATGCGGGAGACGACGATGACTAAGCCCATCGAGGAAATCCTCGCCCCCAAGCCGGACGCTCGGCCACGCATCTACGCCTATTCGATTGACGACGCCGCACACGCCGGTCTGCTCAAGGTGGGGCAGACCACGCGCGCCGTGGCGCAGCGCGTGGACGAGCAGCTCAAGACGGCGGCGATCCAGAACTATCGGATCGAACTGGATGAATCCGCCGCACGACACGACGGCACGCTCTTCAGCGACCGTGAGGTGCGCGCCGCGCTCGTCAAGAAAGGGTGCGAGCGTGGCGAATTGGAGTGGATGCGCTGCACGGTTGCCGATGTGCAAACTGTGATCACCGAACTGCGCACCGGCCGGCAGGTGACCGGCACCCGGCACGCAACCTTTCCGCTGCGTCGTGAGCAGGCCACGGCGGTGGACAAGACGTACGCCTACTTCCGTTCGATCTGGCAGGAGAATGCACATGCGACCCCACGCTTTCTCTGGAATGCCAAGATGCGCTTTGGCAAGACCTTCACCACCTATCAACTCGCCAGGAAGCTAGAGGCCAGGCGCGTGCTCGTGGTCACCTTCAAGCCTGCGGTCGAAGACGCATGGCAGACGGACTTGGAGTCTCACGTCGACTTCGACGGATGGCAATATCTCTCGCGCAACTCCGACCGTGATCCGACAAAGATCAATGGGCAGCAGCCGGTGGTCTATTTCGGCTCCTTCCAGGATCTGCTCGGTCGCGACGCGGTGGGGAACATCAAGGCCAAAAATGAGTGGCTGCACACGGTGAATTGGGATCTCGTGGTCTTCGACGAATATCACTTCGGCGCGTGGCGCGACACCGCCAAGGAACTCTTTGAGGGTGAAGAGAGCACGGTCGCCTCTAAGGAGATCCGGCTGGAATATGGCAGCGATCTCGTGACTATGAACGCTGACCTCGGCGAACTCTCGACGCCAGAAAATGAGTTTCTGCCCATCACCACGCGGGCGTACCTCTACCTCTCCGGCACGCCCTTCCGAGCGCTGGCCACGGGCGAGTTCATCGAGGAGCAGATCTTCAACTGGACCTACACCGACGAACAGCGGGCCAAAGAGCAATTTGCGACGCACCACCCGGGCGAATGGAACCCGTACGGCGCGCTGCCCCAATTGCGTTTGCTGACCTACCAGATGCCCGACGAATTGCTCGCCATCGCCAGCGCCGGGGAATTCGACGAGTTTGATCTCAACGCGTTCTTCGAGGCGACGGGCACGGGCGCCGGCGCGCACTTCACGCATAAGGATGATGTGCAGAAGTGGCTGGAGATCCTGCGCGGCGGGTATGCGCCCCGGTCGGTCGAGTTTCTGAAGACAGGCACGCGCCCGCCCTTTCCCTATTCGGATGTGCGGCTGCTGCCCTATTTGCAGCACGCGTTCTGGTTCCTGCCCAATGTCGCCGCCTGCCACGCCATGGCAAAGCTGCTGGCCGAGCCGCACAACACCTTCTGGCATGACTACCAGGTGATCGTCGCCGCCGGCGCTGGGGCGGGGATTGGGCTGGATGCGTTGCCGCCGGTGCGCAAGGCGATCGGAAGCGGCTTCGAGAGCAAGACGATCACGCTTTCGTGCGGCAAGCTGACTACGGGCGTCACCGTGCCGCAGTGGGCCTCGATCCTCATGCTGCGCAATCTCAAATCGCCGGAGACCTACTTTCAGGCGGCGTTCCGCGTGCAGTCGCCCTGGGTCCTCCAGAACCCGAATGGCGACGCCCCGCACGCGGAGGAGATTCTCAAGCCTGTCTGCTTTGTGTTCGACTTTGCGCCTACGCGCGCGCTGCGGCAGCTCTCGGAGTATGGCATCGGCCTGTCGCCCACGGAGCCGAATCCGGAGCACGCTGTCAGGGAGCTGGTGTCGTTTCTGCCCGTGCTGGCCTACGACGGCGCCAACATGACACAGATCGACGCGGGCGGCATTCTCGACCTTGCGATCGCCGGCACCTCGGCCACGCTGCTGGCGCGCAAGTGGGAGAGTGCGCTGCTTGTCAATGTGGACAACGACACCCTGCGCCGCGTCCTGGACCACCCCGAGGCGATGGCGGCGGTGGGGCGCATCGAGGGCTGGCGCGCGCTGGGCGACAACGTCATCGAGACCATCATCAAC
>JBMOGP010000487.1:0-2670 GCA_049318285.1 Hyphomonadaceae bacterium | reverse complement strand
CCAGGAGAAACACATACGCAGGACCAGAGCCGGACACGGCCGTCACCGCATCCATTTGCTCTTCTCTCAACGGACCAACCACAAGCCCAAGCGGCTCAAGCAGCCGCGCCGTCGCAACCGCCTCATCAGCACCGCAGGCATCCGACAGCGCATACCCTGTCGCGCCCATGCCGATCGCGCCCGGCGTATTCGGCATCGCCCGTGCAATCTTGTGAGATCCGAGCGCGCCAGCGATCCGCGCAAGCGTCACGCCCGCCATGATCGATACGACCAGCGTCTGCGGCCCCACCCACGCTTTCAGCGCATCGACCGCACCGCCAAAGCCCTGTGGCTTCACCGCCAGCACGACAATGTCCGCAATCTCCGCCGGAGCGTTCAGGGCAATCAGCCCGCCCTCAGCTGCCGCAATCACGTCCTCGGCCGGATGCGGCTCGACAACCGAGAGCCGCGTGATACCGGCTGCACCCAGATCGCCCAGCCAGCCGCGCGCCATCGCCGATCCCATGCGGCCCGCGCCGATCAACGCAACATGGAGGGGTCGCGCACTTCCGGATTCGGAAGTCGCGCTCATGGCCTCAAGCCTCGCCGTGCGTCTCGAACAGGACGGCGTTCACCGCCTCTTCGGGAGACTTGCCGGCCCACACGACGAAGTTGAACGCCGGCAGAAACTGGTCCGCCGCATCCAGCGCCGCCGCGAGGATTGCCGCCACTTCGCCCGGATCGGGGGAGATACGGTCGAGCATGGGTATTGTATGACGGAATACCGCCACACCATCCTCGCCCCAGTAGTCGAAGTGGCCGAGCCACAGCCGTTCGTTGATCCGGCGCAGCAGGTCTGAGATCGCGGTCTGCTTCACATGGGGTGCGCGTAGGTCCAGCGTCAGCGTGAAGTTCAGCGAAGGCGGCTCGTCGCGCCACGCAAACATGCCGCCGAACTCGCCCCACTTGGTCATCGACGCGCAGTGCACGATGCCTTCTTCCGTGCGCTCGCACGCCCAGCCCGCGCCGAGCACGGTCTGCTCGACGAGATCCATAGCGCCATCCTGATGCGGCATGGCGAGGGAATCGAGTTGGGACATCTGGTCGTCCTCCTTGCAGAGTTCAGGCCTGAATCACGAAAGCGCTCGTCGTGGAATCAAACGCTATAGACCCTTGCCGGCTATAACAATGGCAGCTTGGTTAAGGGTCAGTCGCTGGAACCGGCTTAGCCGCCCAGCTTAGCTTCAAGCTCGGCGACGCGTTTCTCGAGCGACTCCGCCCGGTCCAGAGCGGTCCTCGCGAGCGTCTTCAGCGCCTCCACTTCCTCACGCTTGGCAAGGTCGGCATCTGCGACAACGCGCTCCGTCACGGAGCGAAACATGGCTTTCGCTTCATCATTTGCCGCCTGGGCCATGCCCGCGACGCCCTGCGCCATCTTCGAAATGTCGTCCATGAATGCGTTACGGGACTGCATTGTGCGCCTCTGTGGTAGACCCCGCCGCCGGAGCCGGTATCTATATGGCTCATTCGTGAGCCGATTTCAAAGTCGGCAGCTGCTCGGTATGGGAATTCCGCATGTTTCTGCCCCTCGAAATCCCTTTTCCGAGGATTGATCCTGCGGCTTTCACGATTCCGCTGCCCGATATGGCGCTTGGCCCCATCCAGATCGGCCCCTTCCCGGTGCGCTGGTATGCCCTCGGGTACATTTTCGGCCTGTTGCTCGGCTGGTGGTATGCGGTGCGACTTGTCACCACGCCCACCCTCTGGGGCATGAAGGAGAAGGGCCCGCTCCAACGCGCCGATATCGACGACTTCGCCTTCTACGCGATGATCGGGATCCTGTTGGGCGGCCGCATCGGCTACATTCTCTTCTACACCATCCCCTATGAGTCGGGAAAAATCTTCGGGCCGGAGGGCGATCCTCTCTTTGTCCTGCGCATGTGGGAGGGCGGTATGTCCTTCCATGGCGGCCTGATCGGCGCGGTGCTTGCCGTCTTCATCACCGCGCACCTCCGAAAGATTCCTGTGCTCAGTCTCGGAGATGTCGCCTGCGCTGCGGCGCCAATCGGCATCTTCCTCGTGCGCATTGCCAACTTCATCAACGGTGAACTCTATGGCCGCCCGACAGACGCGCCATGGGGCATGCGCTTCCCGGACTACAACTGGGCCACGCGTGAATGGGGCCCGGTCGATGCCAAGCCGCTTGTCCACCCCAGCCAGATCTATGAAGCACTGACCGAAGGCCTGCTGCTCTTCATCGTCTGCGCGCTCGCTGTCTGGCAGTTCAAGCTGTTGCGCCGCCCCGGCATGGTTGCGGGCATCTTTCTCATCGGCTACGCAGTGTCGCGCACCTTCGTGGAGAACTTCCGCGAGCCGGACAACTTCACCCAAGGCGTAATGCCCGAATGGTTCACCATGGGCATGCTGCTGTCGATCCCGATGATCATCGGCGGCGCTTACCTCATCTGGCGCGCCAACCGTACCAGCCCTGCAGGCGGTGGCACAGCGGAACCGGCGTGACATCGTGAGCGACCTTCGCTCACGCATCGCCGAGGCCATCCGCGCCGACGGGCCCATGCCCGTCTCGCTCTACATGCTGATGTGCCTGCACGATCCCCAGCATGGCTATTACGCCACGCGCCCCGCCTTCAACCAGGACTTCACCACTGCGCCCGAAACCTCGCAGGTCTT
>JBMOGP010000486.1:0-2674 GCA_049318285.1 Hyphomonadaceae bacterium | reverse complement strand
AGGCGACCTACCTCGCCACCAGATCCTTCTGCAGCGTCTTCACGCACATCAGGAAGAAGATCGCCGGCAGCGCATACAGCACCGACGTGATCACCAGCGACGTCTGCAGCGCCTTGGCTTCCGCGCCCTTGCAGAACGCCTGCGCCACCTCAGGCAGTCCCTGCAGCAGCGCGCCCTTGCACGAGGCGCGGGCAAGATCGCCGAAGCCCGCGGCCGCTGCCTGCTGATTGAACAGGATATCCGACACGAAGCCGATAAAGGGCGGGCCCGCGCCATAGCCGAGCAGGTTGACGATGAAGAGCAGGATCGCCGTCGCCGTAGCACGCGTGCGCGCGCCAACCACGCCCTGCCCGATCGTATACTGCGAGGCGAGGTAGCCATATTTGATGCCGGCGCCAATGCAGATGCAGATGAGCGCCACCCACCTGTCGTCCGAGGAAAAGCCCACCACGTAGAACGGCACGCAGGCGATCAGGCCGACCGCTGGCAGCCATGCAATCGCATTGGGCCGCGTCTTCACCACCTTCTCGGCGATCCATCCCGTCAGCAGCACGCCGATCGATGCGGCGAACGCCGACGGCACGTTGAACTGCAGGGTCGCCTCGGTGAGCGTCACGCCGTGCGTGCGCATCAGGAAGGATGTCTGGAACGTCGTGATGCCATAGCCGCAGAAGGAGGCGAGCGTCGCACCCGTCGCCATCAGCCAGAAGGACTTCTTCGAGCCCAGCTCCTTCAGAGCTTCGCCAAAGGTGGCGCGCTTCGGCCGCACGGCGCCCGGCGGATCCGAGAAGCCGCGCGGCGGCTCCTTCACCGTCAGCCTGAACAGGACCGCAATGACAATGCCGGCAAGTCCGATTGCTATGAAAGCCGTGCGCCAGCCATAGGCGTCCGCCACTGGCCCGCCGATCAGGTTGGCCGACAGCGTGCCCGCCGTCACACCCATCGCGTAATAGCCAAGCGCCGTCGAGCGCCGGTGCGGCGGGTAATAATCCGCGATGATGGAATTGGCCGGCGGCGTGCACCCCGCCTCGCCCACGCCCACCAGCACCCGGCAGATCAGCAGCATCACGAAGCCCGAGATCACCACACCGCCAAACTCGACAGGCGCCGCAAGGCCCGACAGCGCCGTCGCCCCCGACCACAGCGCAATGCAGATCGTCATGATCCAGGTGCGGTTGGCGTATTCGGCATAACGCGCCAGCGGAATGCCGACGATCGAGTAGAACAGCGCAAAGCCGATGCCGGTGAGCAGACCGAATTGGCCGTCGGTAATCGCAAGCTCGTTCATCACCGGCTCGGACACGATGCCCAGCAGGCCACGATCGAGGAAGTTCAGGATGTAGACGACCAGCAGCGCGTTCAGCACATAGCTGCGATACGCCTTGGTGCCATATCCGGTGATATGACCCTCGCCGGACGTCGCCTCGGCGCCGATAGCGCCCGTCTGCGTTCCCATCTGCGCCTCCCCGGTGCCGCGGGCGCGCTTCCTGCACCTCGCTCATATCGTACCCATGCTTACGGAATGCGTGGCGCCGGTCCACCCTGAATCAACGCGCGCCCTGCAGGCTGCGTTGACAAGCCTGTCATGCTGCAAACGCAAAACGGCCGGGCAGCGTGTCGCCGCCCGGCCGTGTAATGCTCACTACGCTTGCTGCCGGCCTGATCAGACCGGCCTGGCCACCATGTCCTTCTTCAGCGTCAGCGACGCAAGCAGGTAGAATGCAGCCGCCGGGATGAAGAACAGCACGGTCGCCGCCATCGACTGACGCAGGCCTTCGCCATAGGCGCCGACGCAGACGGCCTGCTGCTCGGCCGTCAGCGCAGAGAGGTCCTTTGCACGGCAGACAGCATTGGTCAGTTGGTCGCCCATGCCCGCCGCCTCGATCTGCATCCCCATGAACGTGTCCGACAGGATGCCGACGATCTGCGGCCCGAGCCCGTTGCCGATCAGCGCGATGATGAACAGCAGGATCGCGATCGCCGAAGCGCGCGAACGCTGGGACACGACGCCCTGCCCGATCGTGTATTGGGCGCCGAGGTAGGAATAGTGGAACATCGCGCCAAGACCCCAGACCGCAAGCTGCGGCAGGCCCGGCGTCATGTAGAATCCGCCGATGTAAAGCGGGATCGCCGTCAGCATGCCTGCGGCGGGAATCCAGGCCACAGCAGTCGCAGAGCGCGGTGTCAGCGATTCCGTGAGGAAGCCTCCGAGGAAGGTGCCGACCGCCGAGATGAGGGCCAGCGGCACGCCATACTCGATGGCGAAGGTTGCCGGGCTCATGCCATGGACGCGGAGCATCATCAGCGCCTGAAAGCCGAACAGGCCATAACCGACCAGGGCCACAAGCGCTGCACCAATCGCCATTGACCAGAAGGTCGGCTTCGAGCCCAGCTCCTTGAGGGTCTCGACGATGCTGGCCTTCTCGACACGTTGCGCGCCCGGCGGGTCCGAGAAGCCGCGCGCCGGCTCCTTCACCGTCAGGAACAGGAAAAGCGCGATCAACAGGCCCGGCAGGCCCAGCACGATGAAGGCAAAGCGCCAGCCGAAATTCTCGCCCCAGCCCAGCTGCGCGTGGATATCGGGCATGCCGAACATGGCGAAGAAGTTGACGACCGTTTCATCCTTCAAGCCAAGCAGGAGGCCGCCGAAACCCGAGGCAAGCGCGCCGCCGAT
>JBMOGP010000485.1:0-2685 GCA_049318285.1 Hyphomonadaceae bacterium | reverse complement strand
GTGATCACGTTGATGTCTTCGTGAGCACCGGCGCGGACTGATCCTTCCGGCGGCGGCTCGATCTGCGGCGGATAGTGCAGCAGGCGCAGGATCGAATTCCCCTCCTGTACCTTGTCGTTGAAGAAGTCCGGAGGCAGCTTCAGGTGCATCGCGATCGCTTCGAGGATGTCGAGCCCGAACGCATCCAGCGCGCTGAACATCGCGTTGGTGGCTTCCTTCCAGCCCGGCACTTCCTTGACAAAGAGGTTGGCTCCCATCAGGTCGGCATACTTGTGGTCCCGCGGCAGCTCGCGCGCAACATGCCAGAACTCCTTCAGGTCTTTCGCCGTTGCGCCCTTGGCCACTTCGGTTGCGAACGGTGTGTAGGCGCGCTGGCCGCCGCCACCCGGAATGAAATAGCTGCGCTTTGTTTGATCCGGCAGCGCAAAGAATTTCTTGCCGGCGCCGACGCCTGTGTCGATCACGCTCTGGTTGATCGGGTGATCGCTGATCACCGCGAACCCCGTTTCGCGAAAGCTCTGTCCCAGCCGCTCGGCGAAGGCCTTCGGGTCCTGCTTCCAGAGTTTGTAGGAGATGGGGTCGAAGCGGCTCATGGTCGTTGTCCTGGCGGGCTCTCGGATATCCTGAAAACGTATGTTGTTGCGTTATGCTGGCGTGTGCGGACCCGGCCCGCTGCATCGCCAATATACAAGGAGACGGCGACAAATGCCCATGGCCTCCTCAACCGCGATTTTGAAGCTTTTGTCGGACGTTTCCGCCAGCGCGCATTGTCGTGCAGTGTACAAGGCCCAGGCCTGATGGGTCAGAACCAGGTGCTGAGGGTGCGGCGCGATCTATCCGGCATGACGAAAGCAACACTGTGGCCGCATGGCATTATGCCGGCCACGCTTGGTCCAAAGCCCGACAGGAAGCTGGTTCAAGCCGCCCACGGCGTGCTCGCAGCAGGCTTCCGGGAGGGCGGGGCGGCGCGCCGATCTTCCGCCAGGGGTGGCAAGCCCTCCGCAGGGACGAGGGGGTCGATCCAGCGCGCGTTTTCGTCGCGGTGGAAGGCACGGACGTCATCGGCATGGCGCATTTCTCAACGTCGGCATTTATGAAGGATCTTGCCGTCCATCCGCGTGCGCGACGGCGCGGCGTCGGCCGCGCCCTCATGCTGGCAGCCTTCAACGCTTTCGCTGCACGCGGTGCGAGGCGTGTCGATCCCGAGGTATGCGAGGAAAACACCGCGGCCATCGCTCTCTGTCACTCGATCCGTATGCAGACGGTCGCGCGCGAGTGCGGCTAAAGTCGTAAATCCGCGCTAATACTTGTGTAGGCGCGATTCAGACTCGTGAATCATTGTAAACACAAATAATTCGAAGAATACTGTCGGAAATCTGCAGTATTAACTACGACGCAAAGCTTCTCCGCTTCAATCACCTTCAAGGCCGCAGATGCGGCGGTGGGTTGGAAGCGGCGGCGCCCAGAGGCGAGGCCAGCTTCCCGCAAGTCAAAGGGATGCCAGAATGGCGTACGCAGATATCCGGATCGAAGCCCCCGAAACCTTCCTCACCAGGGAAGCTACAGGAGAGGATTTCTACCGAGTGGCGCTGGCCTATTCCGAGGGGCTCGACGTCGCTGTCGACCTTGTTGCGGCGCACAAGTTCTTCAACCTCGCCGCCACGCGCGGGCATCGCGAAGCGAAGCTCTGCCGCCAGGAAATGTCCGAGATGATGTCCCAGGTCGAAATCCAGAAGGCGCAGCGCGCAGCGCGCGAATGGATGAAGAAGGCCAACTAGGTCTTCAGCTCGCCGCCAGCGAACACGATCGTCCTCTCCACCAGGATGTCCGTCGAGCTGACGAGTTCGCCTTCGATGTCATCCGCCGTCAGCACGATAGGTATCTCCGTGCACCCGGCGATGATCACCTCCGCGCCCTGCGCCTCGAGCTTCCGCGCCAGCGTCACCATGGAGCGCTTCACCGTCTCGCCGCTGTCGCCTGACTTGATGCGGTAGACCAGCTCCATGAACGTCTTCTGCGAGTCCGCACTGAGCAGGACGGTCTTCAGTCCCGCGCCTTTCAGCGCATTCTGATAGAGGCTCGCCGAGAGGCACGCATCGACCGCCAGTACGCCCACCGCCTCGGGGCGCAGCTCCGCGACGGCATCGACGGTTTCCTCGATGATGCTGAGAAACGGAACCGAGATCGCCGCACGTATCTCGCCTTCCCAGGTGTGAGTCGTATTGCAGGCCATCACGATGACGTCCGCCCCGGCGGCCTGAAGCCCCTTCGCGCACGCTGCCAGAGCAGGGCCAGGCGATGGCCCTTCACCACGCGCGTACGCATTTCGGTCGGGAAATTTCGGGTTGTTGTCGATGATCAGCCGCAGGTGATCCTGCTCGCGCACGGCCCGCGTCCGCCGCAACACCCGCTCGAAGAAATCCAGCGTCGCCAGCGGCCCAAGTCCGCCTATGACACCGACAGTTTTCGTGTCGGCCATGGCTTCACCCGCGCCGGAACATGACCATCGGCGCGATGGCAAGCCCGGCGAACGCCACCGCCAGGCCGATCAGCACATACTGGCCCGGTGGGCGCGGAATGCTCAGCATGTCCGCAATAGCATGCCGGCCAAGGCCAACGACGACTGTCGTCAGGCCCACAACCAGCATCCATACAAGCCGAAACGATCTCATCAGCCGGCCAGCA
>JBMOGP010000484.1:0-2687 GCA_049318285.1 Hyphomonadaceae bacterium | reverse complement strand
GCCTTGATCAGCTATCCGCGTCCGGGTGGACAGGCCGTTCGGCCCCGGGACGATACCGCGCAGGGATTGGAACCGCTCTGACCATGAAGATATGCGTGTTCGGCAATTGCCAGGCGCAACCGCTCGCGGCGATGCTGCAGAGGGGGCTGCCCGCTGCCCTGGTTAGCACGCTTGCGCCGAACTATCAGATGACCGATGCCGACGAGGCGGAAGCCATGGCCTGCTTCGAGCAGGCCGACGTGATTGCCACCCAACTGGTGGGTGACAACTTCCCGGTTCCCTGGGTCAGATCGACCGAGATCCGCCGGCGCTTCCCGCATAAGGCCGTCGTATGGCCCAATATCTACTTCGATGGATATTTTCCGGACGTACAGTATGTCTATCTTCCGGGGTGGGGAAAGCTATCGAGTCCGTTGGAGGACTATCACTTCGGCCTGTGCATCAATGCGTTCAATGAAGGCCTGTCGGTCGCCCAGACGACAGTCAAGTTCGACATCGCCCATTTATCGCAGGCCTTCCCGCGTCCGTTCGAAAACTCGATCCTAGAGCTGCAGTCCCGGGAAGCCGCCTGCGATGTGAGCATTTCGGAGTTCCTGGCCCCGATCGTCGCGGAACGTCGCTGTTTCTTCACGCCGAACCATCCGTACCGTTTCGTCGTGGCCGAACTGGCAGCGCGCATCGCGCGCGCGACCGGGACCAGCCTCCGCCCGGAGGATGTCCGGGACGCCGCCCTGGAACTGGACCGCATCCGCATCCCGCCGCATCCGGGCATCCGGGACGGGTTCGGCATCAGGTTTCCCGCGGGCGACCATTATGCGGGCGTCGACATCATCGACGTGACCGGTCAGCAGGTGCTGACCGGGGCGCCGAAGGCCTACGATCTTCCGGCTCTCGTCGAGAGCTTCTTCCGGATCTATGAGCGCGCCTTGCGCTGACCCGTCTCGGCCACGCCGCTCGCGCCGCAATCCCTGGTCCGTCGCGCCACGCATCCTGAACCAGCCTGTTCCCGCCAGCATCCGCCACGAGGCGAAGGTGAACATCATGGACACCGACAGCCAGCATCCGGACCACCAAAGGGTCTGGAGAGACTACATCGCCACCGTCGATGCGCGTGGCGAGGCCCTGGTCCGGAAGCTGACGGACGAGTTGGGGATCACCTTCGCAGCCGCACGCGTCCTCGACATCGGCTGCGGGCATGGCGGCTTCGTGCGGGCCGCCGCGCAGGCCGGGGCGGAGGTGGTCGGCATCGAGATCGACCCGGCAAACCATGCGGTCGCACGGGCGCGCTGCGCCGCCTTCGGCAACGCGACGATCCGCCAGGACGACATCATGCAGCCAACGACCTGGAAGGGGCTCGGCAGATTCGACCTTGTCGTTTCGGACAACGTCATCGAGCATGTCTTCTCGGCGGCGCAGATGATCGGCGCATGTGGCCAGCTTCTACCACCGGGCGGCCGGGCCTGGATCACCGCGCCGAATGCCTTCTCGATCGGGCAGGTCACGCGCGACTGCCATTACCAGCTTCCGGCCATGTCCTTGGCCGATCCCGTGAGTGGCGGCGCCTATCTGCTCGAAGCGCTCGGCATGCCGGAGTTCGGCGTGTCCTGGTATGAGCGCTACGCCCAGTATGAGGCGCTGTTCCAGCGCTACGGCTTCGACGTGCAGCAGCTCCTGCCCTTCATCGGCTCCCCGGAGGAGATCGAAGCCGCGTCAGCCTCGCTGGCGGCGCTGAAATCCGAACTGCCGGCGATCGAGGCGCGGCTGGCCAACCATCCGGTGGTCTGGAACAACTTGGGGCGCTGGCTGTCGGAAGTCGAATTCGATCTCGCCCTGCATGCCGCGAGCGAAGACACGTCCGAGCGGGTGCGGCTCGCCCAGGCGATCATGCGGGAGCACGTGCACGAGCTCTGGTACTTCTGGATCGCCCGCCGATAGGCCTGCCTGGCAGAAGGCGGGGAACCGCTCCGGCGGAGAGAAGGGCAGGATGGCAGCGGGCACTCCAGGGCGGCCAGTGACCTGGCCGCCCGCCCATTCAGACTTCGGCGCCTGCGCGCGCGATGCCGAGGAGGTCCGACAGCGATCCCCACCATATGCGGTCCCAGGTCAGGGTGGGTGACCGCAGCACGCGAAGGAACTCGTCGAACCGGGGATGCTCGGACGACCAGATGGCGTGGTGCGCAAACTGCGCGGGCGTGAAAGTGCCCCAATTCGTGATGCCGTTGAAGGAGACGCAGTCCACATCGAGCGCCCGGCCGATGCCGACGAAACCAGGCATGTCCTCGAAATTCGTGACCTGAACCACGAAATCGAGCCGCAAGTGCCCGATCTTCCCGTCCCGCCGAAGGCCGCTGATGAAGCGGAGGTTCTTCAGCAGACGACGGAAATCGCCGAGCTTTCGCACGACGGAATAGACTTCCTCCGACGCGGCATCCATCGAGACCTGGACGCTGCTGACCTTGCCGTCGAGTTCGAGGTCGGTCCACGCACGCTCGTCGAATAGCAAACCATTGGTCTGCAGATGCAGGTTCGGGGTGGGCCGGCGCTCCAGGTTCTTGATGACGTATCGGAAGTGCTGGCTGCCGAACGGGTCGCCGGAGCCGGTCACGGACACGACGCAGTCGGTCTCGTTCACGAGCGGCAGGATGACGTCGTCCGCCAACTCCATCAGCATTTCGCGTCCGCGGCCC
>JBMOGP010000483.1:0-2690 GCA_049318285.1 Hyphomonadaceae bacterium | reverse complement strand
TTGTGGACAGCGATCGCAAGGCGGAGGCAGTCCTCGGCCTTGAGATGAAGATCGCGGAGAAGCACTGGTTGCCGGAGCAACTGCGCGAGCGCGACAAAACGTACAATCCCAAGACGCGGGCCGAGCTGAAGGCGATGGCGCCAGCTTATCCGTGGGACGCGGCTCTCGAAGCCAGCCTGGTTGGCGCGGCGGATCGGGCGATCGTGCGCACGCCGGATGCGATCGGGCCACTGGCAACCATCTGGTCCGAAACGCCGCTTGAGACGCTGAAGGCGTATGCGACCTATCATACGCTGCGGCGCAATGCTGAGGTGCTGCCGAAGGCGTTCGATGACGAGGCGTTTGCATTTTACGGCAAGACGCTGAATGGTCAGCCCGAGCAGCGCGCGCGTGACAAGCGGGCCATCGCGGCGCTGAACGGCGCGATGGGCGAGGCTGTCGGCAAGATCTACGCGGCGAAGCATTTCCCGGCCGATTCAAAAGCCAAGATGCTCGACCTCGTCGAGAACATGCGCATCGCCTATGCCCAGCGCATCAAGGCGCTGTCGTGGATGAGTGCCGGCACCAAGGAACGCGCGCTGGAGAAACTGGCTCTGTTCAAGCCGAAGATCGGTTATCCGGACAAGTGGCGCGACTATTCAGCGATGACGATCGAGAAGGGCGATGCCTACGGCAATGTGCAGCGCGCCGCGGAGTTCGAGGCAAAGCGCCGGCTGGTGCGGCTCGGCCAGAAGACTGATCGCACCGAGTGGGGGATGACCCCGCAGACGGTGAATGCGTCGTACAATTCTGTGTTTAACGAGATCACCTTCCCTGCCGCGATCCTGCAGCCGCCCTTCTTCGATCCCTACGCAGACCCTGCCGTCAACTATGGCGGCATCGGCGCAGTGATCGGCCACGAGATGGGCCACGGCTTCGATGACCAGGGCGCGAAGTCCGACGGCATGGGCGTGTTGCGCGACTGGTGGGGGCCGGATGATGTGGCGCGCTTCAAGGGCCTGACCGACATGCTGGCCGAGCAATACTCAGCGTTCGAGGCGCTGCCGGGCCTCAACGTGAACGGGCGTTTCACGCTGGGCGAAAACATCGGCGACAATGGCGGGCTGCAGGTGGCGTATGCCGCCTACCGTCTCTCGCTCAATGGCAAGGAAGCAACCGTCCTGGATGGATTCAACGGCGAACAGCGCTTCTTCCTCGGCTGGGCGCAGGTGTGGCGCGGACTTGTGCGCGACGAGGCTCTGCGCGTTCTGATCGCAACGGACTCGCACTCGCCAGCGTACTTCCGCACGATCGGTCCGGTGCGGAACATGGAGAGCTGGTATCAGGCCTTCGGCGTCAAGGAGACTGATCCGAACTACCTGCCGCCAGCGAAGCGGGTGTTGATCTGGTAGTTGCGTTCCGCCCGTGAGACCGGTGCGCGATCCGCCTGCTCTGCATCCGGCACGTTCGTGTATTGTATGCCAACTCCCCGCCTTCGGCGAGGGAGGACTTCTTGTTGAAGGTCAGTGCTTGTGACCGCCGCGGCCGCACATGAGGTGGGCGTCGCTTGCCATCCACATCAGCTGGACGCCGGGGCTCCACGTCAGGGAGTGTTCGCCATCGCTCCAGACAACCTGCACTGGACCCTGTCGGGGCGGTTGGTTCGGGAGGCGGTAGGTTGCGCCATGCAGCCAGATGACTGCGTCGATGCCGTTGGCCGCCTCGGCAAAGGAGAGGACCATTTTCGATCCATCCTGGCACTGGAAACTCGCGCCAGTTTCGGGGGCGATGGTTTGTGTCTGGGAATAGGCGACGGGGGCGATTGCGCAGAGCGCCAGCAGCGCGATGAGCGGGCGATGGATGGATGACATGAGTTTGGCCCCGCGTGTGTGTGCCGGGAGACTGCGTGAGGCCGCAGGTGGTGGCAAGAGCCGGTCTACGGGATGACATCCAGCAGTGAAGGCGCCGGACTGCGACCATAAGGACATGGAGGTTCTCAACGCCTGGACGGACGCGATCCACAGGGTCTTGGCGCCGCTCGGCCTGTCGCTATAGGGCGAGACCGGCTACAGTAATTTTCCCGTCTCTTCTGCAGGTCGTGTCCTCGCCAGCCTTCGCGCAGTGGCGGACAACGAATGGGCGCGTATCGCTGCGGAAGCGAACGCTTAGCTGCAGGTTGAGCGTGTAACATCACCTCACATCGCCGAAGCTATCGTATACACACCGCGGCCTTAATGATCACTCCGCCGCTTGCGCCGCAGCTTCTTTCGCGGCGCGGAGGATGGCCGCCCTCGCCTCGACTTGCGCGACGATCTTGTCGACCATTTCGGCGTTGGTGACTTTGTGGTCGGGCTTGCCGGAGACGTACATCATGCCGGCGTCCTTGCCGCCTCCCGTGAAGCCGAGGTCGGTCATGGTGGCCTCGCCGGGGCCGTTGACGACGCAGCCGATGATCGAGAGCGAGATCGGCTCCTGAATGTGGGCGAGGCGCTTTTCCAACGTCTCGACGGTACGGATGACATCGAAGCCCTGACGGGCGCAGCTGGGGCACGATATGATATTCACGCCCCTTGTGCAAAGGCCGAGCGATTTCAGGATTTCGTAACCGGCGCGGATTTCCTCGACGGGTTCGGCCGAGAGCGAGACACGGATCGTATCGCCGATGCCGGCCCAGAGCAGCGATCCGATGCCGATGGCGGATTTGACGGTGC
>JBMOGP010000482.1:0-2697 GCA_049318285.1 Hyphomonadaceae bacterium | reverse complement strand
GCGCGGGCTCGACGCCGATGATCGAAGTTGCGGGCCGCCGCGCCTTGATCGCGGTAGCAATGCCGGAAGAAAGGCCGCCGCCGCCCACTGGGATGACCATCACGTCGAAATCCGGCAGCGCGTCCATGATCTCGAGGCCGATCGTGCCCTGACCTGCGATGACATGCTTGTCGTCGAACGGATGGACGAAGGTGAGGCCCTGCTCTTTCTCGAGTTGGCGCGCGTACGCATCTGCATCCGCCAGCGTCTCGCCATGGATGATCACCTTCGCGCCGAAATTGCGGGTGTGCTCGATCTTCACGAAGGGGGTGCCCTTGGGCATCACGATCGTCGAGGGGATGCCGAGCCGTGAGGCGTGATAGGCGACGCCCTGCGCATGATTTCCGGCCGACATGGCGATGACGCCCGCGGCCTTCTCGGAGTTCGACAGAGACAACAGCTTGTTGAGCGCGCCGCGCTCCTTGAACGAGGCGGTGAACTGCAGGTTCTCGAATTTGATCCAGACCTTCGCGCCAGTGATTTCCGACAGCGTGCGGGAATAGCGCAGCGGGGTGTGCTCGATCTGGCCTTCAATAGCCTTCGCCGCAGCTTCGACGTCTGCGAGCGTCACGGGGAGCGCGGCGTCTGAGGCGTGCGGGTCGGATACAGGCTGGGCGGTCACGGCGGCTGCCTTTCAAGAGAAGTTGCGGGCTGCCTATACCGTATTCGGCCACGATTAAAGCCCAGGCCGTCTCTGGGGTCAGGCGGCCCGGCCGTGAGGACTGGCGAGACCGCGCGCGATATCAAGGCGGCGCATCGCCTTGGCGGGCCATCGCCGCGCGCGGCCGACCGGCAGGCTTTCGACAAGAGCGCGGACCTGGAACTGGGCGGCCCTGATTGCGGGAGAGACCCCGGTTCCGCCGATGAACCCCGCCCCGACCGGTCGACTGTCGGTGGCGAGGGTCTCCTTGAACGGATATTCTCCGGGCCCGAGATCGAGTTCAGCGTAACCCGCATCAGCCGCGGCGCGAATAGCTTCCACTAACACGATCAGACCAGGCGAATACGCCGCCCACTGATTGTCGTGCCCGACATACCAGGCATGCAGCGCCCGATCAGCCCGCAAGCAGAACAGGACAGCCGCAGGCTGCCCCCTGACCCTCAGGACAAACATGGCGCCGCCAAAGTGAGTGTTGCTGGCCGGCGTCGCGAAGGCGCCACGGACGACGCCAACGATCCAGGCATGATCGAAGATGTCTTTGACGCCGGTGCGGTGCATCTGCTGACGCTTCCAGGCCAGAAGTGTGTCGAATGCTGAGGCGTCAGTCGAAAAAGCCTCGAACGCAACCTCGCCGCCAAGATCACGCGTCATCTTGCCGAGCTTCTTGCGTGTCCTGGCGATTGTCTTGGCGCCAGCGGCAAGTCGCTGTGCGCACCACGCTTGATGGCCTTCCTGAAACCGCACGACGTGACCAATATCGGACGTCAGCAGCTGCTGTCCCACGGTATTTCTGGCGAGGCCAGCCGTCAGATCGATGCGACCGACAGCCAGCGCCTTTGGCGCCTCAGACAGGTCGAGTGATATGCCCGGCCTGGCGACGAGCGCCTGATAATCACAGATCGGCCCGCCGGCCGGCATTGCCGCATATGAACTGCCACGCTGTACCGGAAGGAAACCCAGCGGCTCGCCATGCGCATCCGAGTAGACGACAACCCGCACATCGTCGCGATGCATGGCAATAAGCCTAGCCCAGTCGGGCGTCAGGTATGGACTGGAAAGCTCGGGATCTGCCGCAAGAAAGCTGCGCCAGACAGCGATGTCGCCGTCGGTCAGCTCTGCCGGATGTATGCTCACGACCCTCATCTGCGGCCAACCTGCTCGTCCGAGAACGTCTGGTTTTCCCAGAAAGGCTGCACTTATTGATGAACCGGGATCGATGAATTTTGATGGCTTCCGTTCGAGGTTGCCGCAAGAACGGGCTCCCGCACGCGGAGGCGGCGATTTCCAGCGAATTTGCCCGGCGCACGGTTCTGCTCGACGGTGCGGCGCTGGCGGCGGGATGCGCCACACCGGCTTGGAGGCCGCCCGCGCAGGGTCCTCTCCGGATGGTCGAGCACATCGTCTTGCGCGCGGCTATTCTGCGGGCGACGCGATGCGGTAGATGGCGTTGGTAATGTCGGAAGCGACATAAACCGAGCCATCCTTCTTCGACACGGCAACGCCCGTCGTGGTGTAGGCCGGCAACGTTCCCTCGGCTGCGGGAAGGCCCATCTTGAGGCCTTCAGCGATGACTGATTTGGAGCCGTCCTTCGGATCGAAGGCAATAACGCGGCCAGCGCCAGCCTCCGCGAGATAGACCCGGCCGTCCGCGCCGACATCGACCCCTTCCGGACCCGCAAGTCCTTCGAGAACGCGTGTGACTGTTCCGGTCGCAAGATCGACGCTGGCGAGCGCGCCGCTGGTCTCAGTGACGTAGATCTTGCCGTCGGCAGCTTCCACCATCGACACCGGATAGTTGAGCCCCTCCACCTGCGGGGTTGTTGCTCCGACGTCCAGCGGGCGGATCTTGCCCGTTGCCGCCTCCAGCACGATCAGGCGACCATCTGCAAGTTCGATGGCATCCGACGGCGCCATGAAGCCATGATGCATCTCGGCCTGCCCCGTCGCGCGATCAACCGTCTGCACCATGCCGGCCGCCCACGACGTGATCAGCACTT
>JBMOGP010000481.1:0-2700 GCA_049318285.1 Hyphomonadaceae bacterium | reverse complement strand
AAGCTGGCGAGATTGGGCGGGGGCGTGATGCGCAGGTAGGCGAGATCTGGTTTTGCGCGCTTGGAAAACTGCAGCCTGAGCTCGCCGGGCGTTTCGGACACGACCCGGTGGGTGGTCTTTTTGTCCCAGTAGAAGGCGACGCGGGAGGAATCACCCGAATGGCTGCCGCGAACCTCGAGCGGCTCGAGCGGGGCAGGCGGCGCGATTGCGGCGGTGCGCCTGGCGTCTGCCTCTGCGGCCCGCTTTGCGATGAGGGGCGAGACAAGTTTCGGCGGGTTGGCGCTGACGGATTCGGGTATCAGGTCGACGGCGACGAGATCGGCCGAGGTCGAGACGGCGAGGCGCGGCGTCTGTTTCAGGCCGATGCGGGCGGTCATGCCGTCCGGGTCCATGAGGGTGACGGCGGCCCAGGCTGGAAGGCTGTCCTTCAGCTTGTCGAGATTGATCGTCACCTTCTCGTCGAAGGAGAGGATCAGAACCTGGTTGGAGACGCGGGCGCTGACGCGGGGCGCCACCGCATCTCCGTCGGCCCATTTAGCGGTGATGCGCGCATAGC
This sequence comes from Hyphomonadaceae bacterium, assembly GCA_049318285.1. GTDB lineage: Bacteria > Pseudomonadota > Alphaproteobacteria > Caulobacterales > Hyphomonadaceae > UBA7672. Next base: position 2,144 of record JBMOGP010000481.1, on the reverse strand, counting down.
CCGGCGATTCCGAGAAACTCATCTGCACGGGGCGGTCGGCAAAGGCGGGCGAGGCAAAGCCGATCGCGGCCGCTCCCATCACGGAGAGGCCGAGCGCCCGGCCAGAGGGAGGGCGTTGTCCGCTCATGCAGGCGATGCCGGAGGCGCAGCAGCCGCAGCAGGCGCAGCGGGCGAGGCGGGCGCGGCGGGCGCGGCGGGCGCGGCGGGCGCTGAGGTTGGGGTGGTGAGGTTGGCGGGCGGCTTTGCGAGATTGGCCAGCAGGCGCGTCACCATTTCGGCGCGCTTGGGCTGCATCGAAGACAGGACGGCGGCGAGCGTGGCGGGCTTCATCGACTTGGCGATGTCGGTAAGGAGGTCGTCTTCCATGCCGTTGAAGATTGCGGCAGCGTCCTTCGGCTTCATGGTCTCATACGATTTGACCAGAGAGGCCATGCGCCCCTCGGACTTCTCGTCCATCTTGGCGAGCAAGCCCTGGACCTGGGTTTCGAGCGCCTTGAGTTCGGCGATCTGCTCGCTGAGGCGTGCTTCGGCGGCGCCGGCGGCAGCCTCGCGCGTGCCGATCTCGCCTTCGCGGGCGTCGAGCGTCTCACGGCGCGCCTGCAGCGAACGCAGGACGACGATCTCCTGCGAGGAGAGTCCCATCTCCTCGGCGGCGGAGTTGAGCGTGGTGAGGCATTGTTCAGGCGTTGGAGGCGCTGCGGCGCCGGCGGCGGCGGCGGCGGCGGCGGGCGCCTCTTCGGGAGGCGCCTCCTCTTCCAGGCCAGCTGTCAGCGCAGTTTCTTCCGCCGGGACCACGGCGGGGGTGTCCTCCGCCTCGACGGCGAAGGCGGTCTGGGCGATGTCGACGCCCTTGAAGGCCAGCGCGCCGACGGAGACCGCGATGACGACGGAGAAGACCCCGACCTTTGGCGTGATCGCCTTCATGACAGGCTCCTAGAGGACGCTGCGGCGGCGGAGGGAGAAGTCGACCGGGCGGACGGCTTCGCGTTGCGGTTCTTCGCGCAGATACTGGCTTGCGGCCTGCGCCGCGGCCGTCATCGCGCGGGCCTCGTCGATCTTCGTCTGCAGTTCACGGCCGGCGGCGTCGGCCGAGCGGCGCATGGCTGTGACGGCGTTCTCGGCATGAACGACGGAGGACTGCAGCTCCTTCGCCGCCTCCAGCATGAGCGAATTGCCCGAACGCAGCGCCTTGAGGCGCCCATCGAGGCGAATGCAGTAGGCGATCGCAATGATCAGCAGGAGGGCGAGGAAGCCTTCGAAGGCGAGAACATAAAGCTGGTTCATCGTGCTTCCATCACTTTCTTCTTGGTGGCCTGCGTAATCGGCTGTTCCACGCGCATGGCAACTTTCTGGCCGATGCGGCCGACCTGTCCGGTTGTGAGGTAGATGTCGCCGCACATCAGGTGGGCCTTGGATTGCGGCGTTGCGTTCATCATCAGCGTGTCGCCGACCTGCAGGTTAATCATCTTGCCGAGTGGCTGCTCGAAATCGTCGAGCACGACGCGCAGCGTGGTGGGAGCGGACCACATTTCGGTGGCGAGGTGGCCTTCCCAGATGTTGTCGCGGCCGAACTTCTCGCCCATGAAGTTCTGCAGCAGCAGTTTCCGGATCGGTTCGAGCGTCGCATAAGGCAGCAGAAGTTCGCAGCGTCCGCCGCGGTCTTCCATGTCGATACGCAGCTTGACGAGGATCGCGGCGTTTGCGTGCTGGGCGATGGCGGCGAAACGCGGATTGGTCTCGGTGCGGTCGAGTTCGAAATCAACGTCCGTCAGCGGATCGAACGCCTTGCGGCAATCCTGCAGGATGATCTCGATCAGACGGGTTACGAGCACCCGCTCGATCGTGGTGTAGGGACGGCCCTCGACACGCATGGCGATGGTCCCGCGCCTGCCGCCGAGCAGGACGTCGACGATCGAGTAGATCAGGTTGGAATCGACTGTCAGCAGCCCGTAATTGTCGAGCTGCTTTGCCTTGAACACGGCGAGGATGGCCGGGAGCGGGATCGAGTTGAGGTAGTCGCCAAAGCGTAGCGACTGGATGGAGTCCAGCGACACTTCCACATTGTCAGAGGTGAAGTTGCGCAGGCTGGTGGTCATCAGGCGCACGAGGCGGTCGAAGACGACCTCGAGCATCGGCAGGCGTTC
>JBMOGP010000480.1:0-2707 GCA_049318285.1 Hyphomonadaceae bacterium | reverse complement strand
TCGAACGATCCCGACATCATCCCCATCCCCCACCCGGAACTCGTCGCCTCGCTGCAGCTGGGCGACAAGCTCCTGATCGACGACGGCAAGATGATGCTCCACATCGTCAGGGTCGATGGCGATGATCGCATCGCTCGCCCCGTCGCCCCCGGCCGCATCTTGAGCCGCAAAGGCATCGCCGCCCCCGGGCGCCCGATTCCGATTCCGGCGCTCACAGAGAAGGACATCGCCGACGGCCTCTTTGCGCTGAAGCACGGCGTCGACTACATCGCCCTCTCCTTCGTCCAGCGCGCCGCCGATGTCGTGATGGCGCGCGAAGCCTTCGGCGCCGGCATTCCGATCATTTCCAAGATCGAGAAGCCCGCAGCCCTCGATGATCTCGAAGGCATCGTCCAGCATTCGGATGCGGTGATGGTCGCCCGCGGCGATCTCGGCGTCGAACTCTCCCCCGAGCAGGTCCCGATCGCCCAGCGCCGCATCATCCGCGTCGCCCGGGCCCACGGCAAACCGGTGATCGTCGCAACCCACATGCTCGAATCCATGATCGAGGCGCTCGTGCCCACACGCGCCGAAGCCAACGACGTCGCCACCGCCGTCTACCAGGGCGCCGACGCCGTGATGCTTTCGGCGGAGTCAGCCGTCGGCCGACACCCGACCGCCGCCGTCGCCATCATGGACCGCATCATCCGCGCCATCGAAACCGACCGCGACGCCAACCCCTCTGCCCAGGCCACACCCTGGACCGCCACCCCCTCGACGGCTGACGCCTGCGCCCGCGCGGCGCAGAGGCTGGCCGACGATCTCGATTGTCCGCTCGTTGTCTTCACGCGCTCGGGTTCATCGGCCCAGCGGGTATCCGCAACGCGACCCAGACAGCCGATCCACGCCCTCACGCCAAGCCTGCCGACAGCGCGCAAGCTCGCGCTCGTCTGGGGCGTCAGCGCCGACCTCGAGCCGGAAGAGCCGAAAAGCTTCGACGACATTCTCGACGCCGTGAACCGCCACGAAGCCGCCTCCAGCGTGAAGCGCTTCGTCGTCACTGCGGGCTACCCTTATGCCTCGGACAACGCCACCGACACGATCAAGGTTGTCGAGCGGAAGTGACCGCGATCATCTCCGCATCGCCCTTGCGGCGATCTTCAACCGGCCTCGTGTAGCGTACACGACGGCGGCGGTCCGGCCCGAGGCAATCCGGCGCCGTCACGAAGCTGCGCTGCGCATGCCTCACGCAGCTGCTTCAAGGTCCGCTGCTTCGTGTCGGCCGTTCAGGCGATAACGAAGCCCACACGCCCGGCATTCCCCAGCTTGCCCGCGGCCTATTCGAACTCAGGCTCAGGGGGAAAGACGTCAGCCGGGAAGTCAGCCGACACGGTATTGGGGAAGTTGGGATCGCGCTTCTGCATGAAGCTTTCGATGCCCTCTTTCACATCGCTCGACTGGCCGCGCAGCTGGATGCCGCGGCTGTCGAGCTTGTGCGCCTCCATCGGGTGCGAGGCGCCCATCATCCGCCACATCAGCTGACGCGAGAAGGCGATCGAGACCGGCGCCGACTTCTCGGTCACACGATGCGCGAGCTCCAGCGCCGCCGGCAACAGATCGTCCGGGCCATGCAGTGCATGAACAAGCCCGGACGCCTTGGCTTCATGCGCGTCGAACACACGCCCCGAATAGACCCAGTCCAGCGCTGTCTGCATGCCGACCAGGCGCGGCAGGAACCATGCCGAGCAGGCCTCCGGGGTGATCCCGCGGCGCGCAAACACGAAGCCGAACTTTGCCCCTGTCGATGCAAGGCGGAAATCCATCGGCAGCTGCATCGTGGCGCCCACGCCCACGGCTGCGCCATTCACCGCCGCGATGACCGGCTTCAGGCTGCGATAGATGCGCAGCGTCACGCGGCCGCCGCCATCGCGGCGAAAGCCGTTCGTGATTATCTCCTCGTCCGCCGCGCGCTTGTTGTAGTTGAACGTGTCAGCCCCCGCGACACCCAGCTCGGCGCCGGCGCAGAACGCCCTGCCCGAACCTGTCACGACCACGGCGCGCACCGCATCGTCAGCATCGGTCCTGTCGAACAGCTCGATCATCTCCCGCATCACCACGGGGGTGAAGGTGTTCATCTTGTCGGGGCGGTTGAACGTCGCGACGGCGACGCCATCGGTCACCTTGTAATCGAACATCGTGAAGTCGGTCATGGGAGCATCCTGGTGAGCTTGAACGGCGTCGGGAGCAGGTCTGATAGCTTGTGGGCGGCGACGCCGTCGATCCATATCGGCGCGTCAGGCGCCATGAATTCCACCATAACCTGGCGGCCAGCGCCACCATGCTGGCCCTGGAATACCGTGTCCGGGCGTCAAACATGGCCACCCGCCCAGCACCGAAGGTGAGCCCATGACTGGCGTTTTCGACATTGGCGCCCGGCACGATCACGCCATTGTCGGCCAGCACGGCTGCGCCAACGTGAAACTTCGCGTAGGGAGCATGGGCCCCTGCTCGCGCCGCGCGGGCGGCATCGGCAAGGCGGCCTCGAAAGGGCGGTGCAATCTGGAGAGGGAAAGCGTGCAAGGCAAGCGGTCAGTCGCAACGCTCGAGGAGGCAAAAGCCTTCATCCGCGCCAATACGCGGATCGCGACCGTTCCTGGCCTCCCGATCCGGATCCACATCGCCGATGAGCTGACCCCGATCTGGGAGGCGACCGAGAAGGACCTTGCAG
>JBMOGP010000479.1:0-2718 GCA_049318285.1 Hyphomonadaceae bacterium | reverse complement strand
GAACGTGGCGGGCCAGAACGTGGCGGGCCAGAACGTGGCGGGCCAGAACGTGGCGGGCCAGAACGTGGCGAGAACGGCGCTGCGCCCGCCTGTCGGATGATTGCGTCGAGACGTTCAGGGCCGCCAGGATGGCTCGCAAACAGCGCCAACGACCCGGAACGGCGCCCAAAGCTTGCCGCGAGGCTGTGTGTTACGCGGAATATCGATGGGAACTGCTTGAACGCGGGCGGCATCCGACGGATGAAGGCGCCTGACGCATTCGCGACGCATGGTCCGGGGGGCCTGCGTCATGGAAGCGTGACAGATATCTCTTGAGACTGAACTGCCAGTTCCCATATGAGCCCCAGCCCGCAGGGACTTCTGAGTGTCCTGCGCGTTATCAGATTGTAGACCTAGGGGTCGTCCAGGCCGGGTGCTGCTCGTCAGGCCCAGACCATGGATGGGGCGGCCGCCGCAGAAAGGACGTTTGTAGAATGGCTAAGATCATCGGCATCGATCTGGGGACGACCAACTCCTGCGTGGCCGTCATGGACGGCGGACAGGCAAGGGTCATCGAGAACACGGAAGGGGCGCGAACGACCCCCTCCGTCGTGGCGTTTCAGGATTCGGGCCAGCGCCTCGTCGGCGTCATCGCCAAGCGCCAGGCCACGGTAAACCCGCGCTTCACCTACTCGGCCATCAAGCGCCTGATCGGGCGTAACTTCGATGATCCGATGGTGAAGAAGGACAAGGACCTCGTCGCCTACGAGATCGTCAAGGGTCCCAACGCCGATGCCTATGTTAAGGGGCGCGACAAGGACTACTCCCCCCAGGAAATCTCCGCCTTCATCCTCGGCAAGATGAAGGAAACCGCCGAGGCCTATCTTGGCGAAAAGGTAACGCAGGCCGTCATCACGGTTCCCGCCTACTTCAACGACGCCCAGCGCCAGGCGACCAAGGATGCGGGCCGCATCGCGGGTCTTGAAGTTCTCCGCATCATCAACGAGCCGACTGCGGCTGCGCTGGCTTACGGGCTTGAGAAAAAGGACAGCGGCAAGGTCATCGCCGTGTACGACCTCGGCGGCGGCACGTTCGACGTCTCGATCCTCGAGATCGGCGATGGCGTGTTCGAAGTGCTCTCCACCAATGGCGACACCTTCCTTGGCGGCGAGGACTTCGACAACCGGCTGGTCGAACACATCTGCGACGAGTTCGAGAAACAGAATGGCGTCGACCTCCGCAAGGATCTGATGGCGCTGCAGCGCGTCCGCTCCAAGGCGGAAGAGGTGAAGAAGGAACTGTCCACCGTATCGCAGGTCGACATCACCGAGCCCTACATCACGGCGGGCCCGGGCGGCCCGGTCCACCTCAACATGAAGCTGACGCGCGCAAAGCTCGAGGCCCTCGTCGAGGACCTCGTCAAGCGCACGATCGACCCGTGCAAGAAGGCGTTGTCGGACGCTGGCAAGTCGGTCGCGCAGATCGATGAGGTCATCCTCGTCGGTGGCATGACGCGCATGCCGAAAGTTCAGGAAGCCGTGAAGGCCTTCTTCGGCAAGGAGCCGCACAAGGGCGTCAACCCGGATGAAGTCGTCGCCGTCGGCGCGGCGATCCAGGGCGGCGTTCTGCAGGGCGATGTGAAGGACGTCGTGCTGCTCGACGTGACCCCGCTGTCGCTTGGCATCGAGACGCTGGGCGGCGTGTTCACGCGCCTGATCGATCGGAACACGACCATCCCGACGAAGAAGTCGCAGGTCTTCTCGACCGCCGACGACAACCAGTCGGCGGTGACGATCCGCGTGCTGCAGGGCGAGCGCGAGATGGCGGCGGACAACAAGCTGCTTGGCAACTTCAACCTCGAGGGCATCCCCCCTGCTCCGCGTGGCGTGCCGCAGGTCGAGGTCACGTTCGACATCGACGCCAACGGTATCGTCAACGTGTCGGCGCGCGACAAGGCGACGGCGAAGGAACAGAAGATCACCATCCAGGCCTCCGGCGGTCTCACCGAAGCCGAAATCCAGCAGATGGTGAAGGACGCCGAAGCCAACGCCGCAAACGACAAGAAACGGCGCGAGGCTGTCGAGGCGCGCAACCAGGCCGAAGGTCTGGTGCACGCGACCGAGAAACAGCTCGCCGAGCATGGCGGGGCGATCAGCGCCCAGCTGAAAGGCGAAATCGAGGGTGGTCTCGCCGCCCTGAGGGCTTCGCTGGAGAAAGACGACGCCGCCGACATCAAGGCCAAGAGCCAGGCCCTGGCTGCTGCTGCGATGAAGATGGGCGAGGAGATCTACGCCAAGGGTCAGGAGCCTGATGGCGGCGGCCCCGATGCGGGTGGCTCTCCCAAGGGCGGCGGCGGCGGCGACGATGTCGTCGATGCCGACTTCGAGGAAGTCAAAGACGACAAGAAGAGCGCCTGATTCCGATCCACGGCAGCGAGTCAGACAGTGTCAGGTCAGCTGAACAAATGAATGGGCTGTGGCCGGGTGGGGACTTTAATCCACCCTGGCCATGGCCCATCTTGTTTCAGCGGTTGCTAAGGTTCGGCTGCAATACAGGTTAATTGCATGTCCGCGGGGATGAGCGTCTTGGGCAAGGTCCGCCAGCTTCTGTTTTGGGCGTCACGATGAGCGAGCGCTCCTATTATGATGTTCTCGGCGTCGCGAAGGACGCTGACGATAAGGTTCTCAAATCCGCCTTCCGCAAGAAGGCGATGGAGTACCATCCCGACCGCAACAAGGG
>JBMOGP010000478.1:0-2741 GCA_049318285.1 Hyphomonadaceae bacterium | reverse complement strand
CCGTCTCAAGCCGCGTTGCGCCTCGCGGCCTTCTTGACCTTGTTGATCGCGTAGGAGCGTTTGAGGCGCGACAGGTGGTCGATGAAGAGTGTGCCCTGCAGGTGGTCCATCTCGTGCTGGATGCAGACGGCGTACATGCCTTCAGCCCATTCCTCGATCTGCTCGCCCTTGTAGTTGAGGTAGCGGAGCTTGACGCGCGTGGGGCGTTCGACCTCGTCGAAGAAGTCTGGGACTGAGAGGCAGCCTTCTTCGTAGCCCTGCTTGTCACCTTCAAGCTCGAGGATTTCCGGGTTCACGAAATAGCGCGGCGCGGGCTCCTCGCCCTCTTTCGCGAGGTCCATCACGATGACGCGCTGGGGCACGCCGATCTGTACGGCGGCGAGGCCGATGCCGGGGGCTGCGTACATTGTCTCCAGCATGTCATCCATGAGGGCGCGCGTCTCGTCGGTGACTGTATCGACGGGTCTGGAGACCTGCTTGAGGGTCGGGTCCGGGACGGTGAGGATGGGACGGATTGCCATGAGGGCTAGCTATGGACGGGCGGGTGGGTCGTCAAGTCAAAGGCGGCTGGAAGCCCAGCCCAGGGGGGCTGCGGGATTGACCTACTTGCGGCGGCTGCTGGTTACCGGCTGGGGCAGGAGGCCTTCAAGCAGAGGCGCATCGGATCTTGGTGCGGCGTCGGCGAGCGCTGCCTGGATTGGCCGGGCGGTGACAGTGACTTCGGTGGGCGCCTCGATGGAGCGATCCTCTGTCGGGATCTGCAGCTCCTCGAACTTCCGCAATTGCGGCACGACCTTGCGGTCATAGGAGCCGACCATGTCGTTGTAGCTGCCGATGGCCTTGTCGAGCCCCTGCCCGACCTTGCCCATGTGCTCGGTCATCTTGGCGAGGCGCTGGTAGAGTTCGCGGCCAAGCTCGACGGCCTGCTGGGCGTTGAGTGCGGCCTGCTCCTGCCGCCAGCCATAGGCGACGGCCTTGGCCAGCGCGATCAGGGTCGAGGGGGTGACGATGATGACGGCGTTCCTGGCCGCGAAGTCGAAAATCTCCCGGTCATGCTCCAGCACTGCGGCGTAGAAATTCTCGCCCGGCATGAACATGGCGACGAAGTCGACGCGGTCGGAGAACCCCTTCCAGTAGTCCTTCCGCCCAAGGCTGGTGACGTGGGCGCGAACCTTGGCGGCGTGGCTGGCGAGGAATTGCGCCTTCCTGGCCGGATCGTTTTCGCTGGAGGCGGCGAGGTAATCGTCGAGCGAGACTTTCGAGTCGATCACCAGCTCGCGCCCGCCGGGCATGCGGATGATGACGTCGGGCCGGATCTTGCCCTTGTCGGTGTCGGACGAGGTCTGCTCGGTGAAGTCGGCATAGGGCGACAGGCCGGACATCTCCAGCACATTGCGGAGTGTCTCCTCGCCCCAGCGGCCGCCATGGCGCGTCGTGGAGAGGGCGCTTGCGAGCTTGCCTGCTGCGCTTTCGGTCTTGCGCACGCTTTCCGAGACGCCGCGGATCTGCTCTTCCAGCTTGGCCCGGTCTTCGGCGCTCATCTTCTGGATCTCGTCGACCTTCTTCTGGAACTGACCGAAGCTTTCGTGGATCGGCTTCAGCATCTTGCCGAGTTCGCCCTCGGCGCCCTCCTTGTGCTTCTTCAGCGTCTCGTCGGCGATCTGCACAAAGTGCTGCTGCGACTTCAGCAGCGCAGCGTCGGCCAGCGCCTTGAAACGCTCTTCGCTTTCCTTCTGCATCTTCGCGAGGTTCTCGCGCTCGCGGGCCATGGAGGCGTCGCGCTCGGTCATCTTGGCGGCGTCGGCTGCCTGCGCGCGTTCTGCCGCCTCTGCGCGGCGGCGCAGGTCATCCCGCTCGGACTTGAGATCAGCGATCTCGCGCTGGCGCTCTGCGAGTTCGGCCGAGAGGTGGGCCGTGTCCGGCGGCTTGCGCTGTGAGAAGACGAAAGCGGCGGCGGCGGCGGCAAGCGCGATCAGCCCCAGAACGATGTGCAGGATGTCCAATGTCATCGCTTGAGTTTAGGTTCCTTGTTTGTTCCTAGCAAGCGGCAGGCGAACAGGGTCACGCGATTCTGCCCATGGGGCGAAGCACGTCCGGCTGTCGGTCGAAAGCTGGCTCGGTCAGTCCCGCACGCCGCGCTTGGGTCGCCAGCCTTCGGGCATGTACGGATAGTTGGCGACGCCTTCGAAGGCGGCGTCAGGCACGTCGGCGCCGAAGACGTCGAGCGGGTCGCGGATGCGGCGCGTGGCAAGCCTTGTTTTCCCGGCGGCGGCCTTGATCTGGTCGCGCATCAGCCACATGCCGATGCCGACGCCGACGCCGACAGCGGCGACGGTCAGCAGCACGGGAACATGTTCGCGTTTCACCATGGGACGCCCCACCTGTTCTTTCTATCGCCGCGAAGCCATCGCAGCGGCAATCGTGCCATCGTCCAGGTGGTCCAGTTCCCCACCCACGGGAACGCCGTGGGCCAGCCGCGTGACCTTCACCTGGAGATGAGCCAGCCTGTCGGTGATGTAGTGAGCCGTCGTCTGCCCGTCCACAGTCGCATTCAGCGCCAGGATTACTTCGCGCACATCTGGATGGCTTGCCCGCTCCACCAGGCCTGAAATGTTGAGGTCTTCGGGACGTATACCATCGAGCGCCGAGAGGGTTCCGCCGACGACGTGATAGCGGCCGCGGAACACGCCGGCGCGCTCCATCGCCCAGATCATCCGATCGGCATCGGCCAGCGAGGCCGC
>JBMOGP010000477.1:0-2743 GCA_049318285.1 Hyphomonadaceae bacterium | reverse complement strand
CTTGAAATCGAAACAGCTCGTCAGGTCGCCGCATACCGCACGCCGCCACGCCGAGATGTTCGGCTCCATCACGCCAAACCGCTTCTCGAGAAACCGGATCACCGACGTATGGTCGAACACTTCCGAATTCACGAACCCGCCACGCGAGAACGGCGAGACCACATACATCGGCACGCGCGGCCCCAGCCCGTAAGGCCGCCCCATCAGGTCATCGCGCTCGGCTGTCTTCTCACTCTCGGCCCGCACCGTGTGATACTCGCCAGCCGTGTCCACGGTCGATCCACCGAGCAGCCGGCCGTCCGCATCCTTGGAGGGCGGCGCCGGCGGCGGCACATGATCGAAGAATCCGTCATTCTCGTCGAAATTGATCAGCAGGACCGTTTTTGCCCACAGCTCGGGATTGGCTGTCAGCGCATCCAGCACGCGCGCGATGTAGTCCGCGCCCTGCGCAGGGCTCGACGGTCCCGGGTGCTCGCTGTCCGCCGCCGGGGAGACCACCCACGACACCTGCGGCAACGTCCCCGCCTTCACATCGTTGAGCAGCACATCGAGATGCTGCGTCGCCAACCCCTTCGCCGCCAGCATCGGATTGCCCGTCCCGGCAAGGCTGTCGCGGTACGCCTTAAAGCCGACCAGCGGGTTGTCGCCGAAATTGTCCGCCATGTCCTCGTAGATCTTCCAGCTTATCCCCGCCGCCTCCAGCCGCTCGGGATAGGTCGTCCAAGTGTATGGCGTATTCGCCTCGGGCTGCTTGTCCGGCAGCGTGTCGTGCGAATTGGAAATCGAAGGCCCGCCGCGCGTCCCCGCGCCATCATTCGTACCCGTCCACAGATACAGCCGGTTGGTGTTGGTGCCGCCGGTGAACGAGCAGTGATACGCATCGCAGATCGTGAAGGCCTCTGCGAGCGCCCACTGGAAGGGAATGTCCGCCTGCTCGTAATGGCCCATCGTATGCGGATGCTTCTGGTCGGGCCAGTTGGTCATCCGACCGTGGTCCCAGGCATACTGCGCATCCGCCCACGAATGCGGCGTGCCCTCCACCCGCATGTGCGCGAATGTCTGCTTCGTGTTGAGTGGAAAAGGCGCGATCACCGGCGGCGCAGCCTTCGTATGTCCCTGCGCCCACACCGTTCGTCCTCCCGGCAGCGGAATCGGAAACCGGTCCCCGAACCCGCGCACGCCGCTCATCGTACCGAAGTAATGATCGAACGACCGGTTCTCCTGCATCAGGATCACAACGTGCGCGACGTCCTGGATCGTCCCCGTCACCGACTTTGCTTCGATCGCCCACGCCCTCTCGATCGCCGCCGGCAAAGCAAGCGAAGCGGCGCCAAGAGCCAGAAGTCTGCGTCGATCAATCTGTGTCATGCGGGGCACGCTATCGCTTTCCCGTGACATGGTCATGTCCTTCTCACACGAACCGGCTTTCCGTTTGGGAATGCCTCGTTAGGTTTATCCGATGCGAGTCGTCTTTTACTTCCTTGCCGCCCTCACCCTGTCCGGCTGCGCCTCCTTCACAGACCGAGCGCGCGCCGGCCTTGAGCAACCCGGTCTCGAAGGCACGCGCTGGGGCCTCGTCGTCACCACGCTGGACGGCCGCGAACTGATCGCCATCAACCCCGATCAGCGCTTCCTTCCCGCCTCGAACACCAAGCTGTTCACCGTCGCCGCCGCCTTCCACACGCTCGGCGACATGACGCAGCCGGACCCCGCGCGCGGTACGTCCCTCCGCCTCATCACGGCCGAAAGCGCGCCGCCCACGCTCTTCCTCGTCGGCGCCGGTGACCCGACGCTGATCGACGCACCGGATTGCGAGCGCAACTGCCTGTCCTCGCTCGCAGACGCCGTCCTCTCCAACGGCATCAGCGAAGTCGAAACAATCGTGGCCGACGAGACGCTTTATTCGCGCGAACCCTGGCCGCCAGGCTGGAGCCTCGACGACATCATCACCCGCTCCGGCGAACCCGTCTCCGCACTCACCGTCAACAGCAACGAAGTGACGCTCGTGGTGACGCCAGGCCCGCAGGACGGCGCGCAAGGCGAGATCGCCTACCGCACCCCACCCGAGCTCTACGAGATCGACAACCACGTCGACACGATCGCGGCTGACTCAGAACTGGAAAGCCTCATCCTGGCCGAACGCATTCCAGGCGACACCGCCATTCGCGTCTATGGTCGCATCAAGGCCGGCGCCCAGCCGCTCATCCTTCCGGTCGCCGTGCACGACCCCGCCTGGGCCGCCGCCATACGCCTGTCCGCCCTGCTCGAGGCGCGCGGCGTCACCGTTACGGATGGCATCGAGGCACGCTACCGCCCGCTCAAACTGTTCGACACGAAGGCCACCGAATTCACTTCTCGACGCCCCGGCGTCGAGATAGCCCGCCTCGTTCCCGCGCCGCTCATCGAGAATGTCACCTTTCTCAACAAGCAGAGCCAGAACCTCCACGCCGAACTTCTTCTTCGCCGCGTCGGCCTCGCAACCGGCGACGGCTCGCGCGAAGCTGGCCTCGCCGTCGTCGAAGCCATGCTGGCCGACATGGCCATCCCGCGCTGGTCATGGGATCTGTTCGATGGCTCGGGCATGTCGGTCTACAATCGTGTCACGCCCCGCAGCGTCGCCACGCTCCTGCGCTGGACCACACAGCAACCCTGGAGCGAAGCCTTCCGCACCACGCTGCCCGTCGGCGGCGTCGATGGCACGCTGCGCCGCCGCTTCATCGGCACCAGCCTCGAAGGCCGCATC
>JBMOGP010000476.1:0-2744 GCA_049318285.1 Hyphomonadaceae bacterium | reverse complement strand
GCAGGATCAGCCGGGGCGCCGGCGGGATTGTGGAGATAGGAGACGACGTTGTTGGCCTTGGTGACCTTGAGAACGATGCGGCCGGTATAGTCCATGAAGAAGGTGTCGCCGCGCTGTCCGGGCACCGGCATCAGGGTCAGGATTTCCTTGGAGCCTTCCTGCTGCAGCAGGACCACGGACCCGCGCGTTTCGAGGACGAAGCTCTTGGTCGTCTTGGCGTCCGTACCGAGATCCAGGTAGCGCTGGCCGCCCTGGTCGAGCGACATGGCGGCGTTCGAGCGGGTGGTTGCGAATGTCGGCGGCGGAAGCTGCGGCTGCTGCGCAAGCGCCGGAGCGACAACGCCGGCGGCGAGGGCCAGCGCCATTGCAAGTGTTGCGGCGGGCGCCGCAGGGACATTCGGCGTGTTCAACTTCATCCCCGCCTGTAGACACGGCAAAGGGGGCGATTCTTTGTTCGCTTGCAGCGCCCCTGGAACACGATGCAGCCTTTCAGCAGCACAGGCAAGACCGGTGATTCCAATGGATTCAGCAGTTTACCTGACTCACCGCCGGCCTTGCCTGGGGTCCTCGCATGCCTGTGAACGCACTCAGCCTGCGATGAACTGTCCGCCATTGGCGGTCAGCGTGGCACCTGTGATGAAGCCGGCGTCCGATCCTGCAAGGAAGCTGACGCAGGCGGCGATCTCCTCGGCCTTGCCGAGGCGGCCGACGGGAATGCTGGCGATGATGCTTTCGAGCACTTTCGCGGGCACGGCGGCGACCATCTCGGTGTCGATATAGCCGGGGCAGATCACGTTCACGGTGATGCCCTTCCTGGCGTTCTCCTGGGCAAGCGCCTTGGTGAAGCCAATCAGGCCAGCCTTGGCGGCGGAGTAGTTCACCTGCCCCACCTGACCTTTCTGGCCGTTGATCGAGGAGATGTTGATGATGCGGCCGTGGTTCCGCTCACGCATGCCTTCGATCGTCAGGCGGCAGAGGTTGAAGGCGGAGGTGAGGTCGACGCGGATGACGTCGTCCCACTGCTCGCGGGTCATCTTGTGGAGCGTCGCGTCGCGCGTGATGCCGGCGTTGTTGACCAGGATGTCGACCGGGCCGAGTTCCGCGGTGACGGCGGAGATGCCAGCGGCGCAGGCGTCGTAATCGCCGACATCCCACTTGTAGACCTTGATCCCAAGTTCATCGGCGCACCTGGCGGCGGCTTCGTCATTGCCGGCATAATTGGCGGCGACCTTGTATCCGTCCTTCGCAAGCCGCTCGCTGATCGCGCGGCCGATGCCTCGCGTCCCGCCCGTCACCAGCGCAACCTTGCTCATTTTCCCGCTCCCTGTTCTGCGAGGCACCATACAGGCGATTCAGGATCTGGTCCCGCCGCCGGACGCGCTCGAGCAAAAAAAATGCTGCACCCATGCTGCGAAGTCCAATGCGTGTGCAGGTGCGTAACAATCGTGCTACCAGACGGTCTGACAATGATTTAATGCGCTGGGCCTGCGGTGCTGACGCAACGTAAGGACCAGCTGATCGGGAGATGGTCCTTGACGCGAGCCAACGCCGCCGGCGAGAAAATCATCATCAAGAAATACGCGAACCGACGTCTCTACGACACCTCGGCCAGCGCCTACGTCACGCTTGAGCACCTCTCCGAGCTCACCCGCCAGGGCAAGGACTTTTCGGTTCAGGACGCCAAGACTGGTGAAGACCTGACCCGCGCCGTTCTCGCCCAGATCATCTTCGAGCAGGAGAACAAGAAGGAAGGCGTGCTGCCCGTCTCCTTCCTGCGCCAGCTGATCCAGTTCTACGGTGACAACTTCCAGGCGATGCTGCCGGCCTATCTCGAAATGTCGATGAAGACATTCAACCAGCAGCAGGATAAGTGGCGCGACTACATGAACACCACCGTCGGCGAGGACAAGGCGAAGGCGTTCGAGGAACAGGTCCGCAGGAACATGACGATGTTCGAGGACACGATGAAGTTGTTCGCCCCGTTCGTGCCCACCGGCGTTCCGGGCACGATGCCGGGCATGCCGGGGGCAGCTCCTGCAACACCGCCGCGCAGCGATGAGAGCAGGCCCGCAGCACCGCCCGGCGGCGGCGAGGCGATCCGCGCCCTGCAGCAGCAGATGATGGACATGCAGCGCCAGCTCGCCCAGCTCGCGACAGGCGTCTATGCGCCCGCCCCGGACAAGGACAAGCCGCAGTAGCGCGCAGCGGTTAACCACCATTCCTGCGAATTCCCGGTCGTGAATGCAACGCGGCGCCTCGCTTGCAGCTGACGCTGCATGCGCGTCGAGGCTGCCCCACACGTGTTCCGGAATGAGGACCGCCGCCAGCCGCCCGAAGACCGGCGCGGGACGGGCGAGGAACGCCGCACCGATCCCTATCGCGGCGCGACCAACGCGAAGCCCAGCGCTGTCCCCTGGTTCGAGCCGATCTTTGTCGCTCACCTGCTGGGCCAGGTCGAGCCGTTGCGCGTATCGCCGAAACTGGCGCGCCGGGCTTACCAGCAGCCCGAGGCAAAGACGCCGCTGAAGCCCGGATTCTCAAGGTCGGCCTGAGACCGGGACCCACGTCCCGTGACATGTCGCAATCAGCGGGGATGGGACGCTCGCCTAGCGCCCATCGAGCTTCTGGATCACCACCTCGATCAGCCGCTCCAGCCGGTCAAGACGTTCGTGAATGCCGCCGATCACTTCCCGCGTCACAGCGAATTCGGGCGCTGCATTGCGTGCCGGGCGAAGATTGATTGC
>JBMOGP010000475.1:0-2758 GCA_049318285.1 Hyphomonadaceae bacterium | reverse complement strand
AGCCTAGCGGCGCGGCAGGACGAACAACCCCAGGTTGAGTCCCAGCAAAATGATCCAGAACAGGCCGTCGCGCCAGTTGCTGTAGGGCGTGGCGGGCAGCGCTTCGGGGATGCGGGTATCGACGACAGCGGAGCGCCAGCCTTCTGGGTCGGCGCCGTAAAGGGCGGGGTCGGCTATGCTCGCACGCGCGGTCCAGCGGCCATAGGCGTCGATCATGCCGGTCTCGCCGCGGCTGGCGACGCGGGCCATGGGCAGGCCTTCCTCGATGGCGCGATAGCGCGCCTGTGCTGCGTGCTGTCCGGGGCCGAACAATTCGCCGAACCAGGCATCGATCGAGATGTTGACCAGCCATTGCGGACGATCTTCGCCATTGGGCGAAAGGCCCGGGAAGATCGCCTCGTAACAGATCAGCGGACCGAAGGGCGGCACGCCTTCCGCGGTGAAGGTGGATGGCCTCGGGCCTGCCTCGAAACCGCCAGGCGCGAGATCCTGCAAGGTCTGGAGGCCGATCGTCTTCAGCACCCAGGCGAATGGCACGAACTCGCCGAACGGGACCAGCATGTGCTTGTCGTACCAGCCCGGCATTCGCACGGCGCTGTCGCCGTCGAGCACGGTGAGCGAGTTGTACCACTTCTGGTCCGTCCCGCCCGCTTTCTCGACGCGGGCCGACCCGATGATCAGCTTGCGTGTGCGCACCGCGTCTGTGACTGCGCGAAGCGCTGGGTCCCAGCGGAAGAGATCGTAGGGCAGCGCGCCCTCGGGCCAGATGAGGATGCGCGCGGCACCCTGGGTGTCGGGCCCGGAAAGGTCAAGGAAGCGCTGGACGATGGTTTCGGCATTGTTGGGATCGTGCTTGGCGGCCTGCGGAATGCCGGCGTCGATGAGGCGCACCATGGCGCCGGTTGGTTCTGTCATCGGCGCTTCGCCAAGGCGCCGGGCGCCCCATCCCCAGATGGCGCCGAAGACAATGGCGGCGACAATGAGTGGCGCCGTGCGCGAGCCCGCCGATCCGCGCGGTCGCGAATCCGCCAGCATTGCGGGCGAGGCCATTGCGATGACGGTAAGTGCCGAAAGTCCGTAGATGCCCCAGATGGACGCCGACTGGGATATTGCCTCACCGGGGGCCCAGACCATGCCCGGCATGTTCCACGGCAAGCCGCCAATACCGAACAGCGAGGCGCGCAACCACTCGGCGAACATGAAGGCGACGGAGAAAAGGATCAGCCGCGCAGGTCCCGCGCACCAGTAGGGATAGATCGCCCAGAGGCAGCCGGCGAGAATGGCGCAGAGAAGTCCCGGTAGCGCGACCAGCGGCATCCAGATCAGGACGAGGTGAGCGCCGGGGTTCACGAGGAAGGCCCAGGCAATCCAGTGCAGGCCGACAAGATAGTAGGCGAAGCCAAAGGCGGCGACACGCCAGAAGGCGGCGCGGCGCGGCCGTTCCATCAGGCGCGCCGCATCGAGCATCCAGATCAGGCCGGACAGGCCAAGCGCAAGAGCGGGCCAGATGTGGAAGGGCGGAAAGGCAAGGTTCGAGACGGCGCCCAGCGCAGCGCACAAGGCCAGCGCACGCCAGCCCTGCAGACCGGCCACCCAGAGATAGGCTGGTGCGAGGATGTGGCCACGGCCGTAAGGCTGCGGCGGTGCGCCTGTGCGTGGTTCCTTCATCGCCCCTCCCCGCCTTGCCTGGCGCTCGCGCGCAGGCGGCGACTGATCAATGGTCTACCGCTGCGGTCTTGCCTTCGGCAAGCGCGGATGGCGCCGCACGGGGGCCGCGCAGTTTTGCGCGGATCACGCGGCGCGGATCCGCCTCGATGATCTCGATGGTCAGGCCGCGCGGGTGCTCGATCGTCTCGCCGGCGGCTGGGACACGCCCGGCAATCGCAGAAATCAGGCCGCCGAACGTATCGACCTCGGTTTCGAAATCCTCGACCAGAACCGGCAGTCCGGTCTGGCGCACCACCTCGTCGATCGTGGCGAGGCCGGCGACTTCCCAGCTCGACTTGCCGCGGCGCGCAATCAGCGGCGGCGCCTCGTCGTGCTCGTCATCGATATCGCCGACGATCTGTTCGACCAGATCCTCGAGGCACACCATGCCGCCCGTGCCGCCATACTCGTCGATCACCAGAGCGATGTGGATGCGGCTGGCCTGCATGCGGACCAGGAGGTCAGGCAGAGGCGTCGATTCGGGCACGAACATGATTTCGCGCAGCAGCCGTTCGAGTGGCTTCGAGGCAAGGGTGTCTGCAGTCCAGCCGCGGCTCACCCCTTCGGCGACGACATCCTTGATGTGGACGAAGCCAAGCGGCTCATCCAGCGAGTCGCGATAGACCGGCATGCGGGAGTGAGCTTCCGTCGCGAACAGGTTCATCAGATCGCCGAGCGTCGCGTCGATCTCGACGGCGGCGATCTCGATGCGTGAGGTCATCACGTCGCGCACGGTTGCGGTCTCGAACTCCTTGAGTCGCAGGCGGATGGCGGTCGGCGCCGTCACGGCTGTGCTGTTCGCAAGCGCGGGCGTGACGCTCTCAGCCTGCCCTGCGATCAGGCGAGCGAGCCGCTGGCGAAAGGATCCGCGTTGAGGAGGCTCTCCATCATTCGGCATGGTTCACTCGCCTGCCCTGTCATGGGCATCGGGCTCGCCGGCATAGGGGCCGGAGGCGTACGGATCGGGCCAGCCGAGGCTGGCCAGGATTTCGGTTTCGAGAGGTTCCATCACCTGCGCATCTTCCGTTTCGATGTGATCATAGCCAAGCAG
>JBMOGP010000474.1:0-2762 GCA_049318285.1 Hyphomonadaceae bacterium | reverse complement strand
ACTTGGGGATGGCCGCAATCCTCAAGGCCGTCCAGCCGGTCCTCGGCGCTCGCGACGTGGCCGCGACAGTCCAGTGGTATGTCGAACGTCTGGGCTTCACCTGCAGGTTCGATGAGGGCGGCGCACCCATCCGCTATGCCGGGATCAGCCGCGACGGCGTGGAACCCCACCTGCAGTGGCAAGATGATCGCTACTTCCCTCCCCCCGGAGATGACGCTCCCAGCTATCGCTTTCTCGTCGACGATCCCGACGCGCTGCATGCAGAATGCACCGGCCGGCGGGGGCTCAGCCTGACGGCTACCCTTCGCGACGCCCCGTGGGGCACGCGTGAGTTCGGCGTGTACGACCCCAACGGCCACGGGCTGCATTTCTACAAGCCACTTTCCTGAACAGTCGGCCTGCTGGATCAGGTCGGGATTCAGGCTAGTTTATCCGCGACGGAGAACCGCCATGAAACGCCTCATCACCGCCCTCGCCTTGCTCAGTCTCGCTGCGTGCGCCAGCGCGCCGACACGCTACGCGCCCGCAGCCAACGCGAGCGAGATGGGCTATCGCGAACAACGCCTCGAGCAGGAACGCTACCGCGTGTCCTTCCGCGGCAACCCGGATCTCAAGGGCCCGCAGGTTGAGGACATGGCCCTCCGCCGCGCTGCAGAACTCACGGTCCAGAACGGCTACCAGTGGTTCAACGTCGTCAGTCGCTACACCGACCTTGCAGACGGCAGCTACAGCCCGACAGGCCCGACCATCGGCATCGGCGGCTCAAGCAGCTCCTTCGGCTCCGGCATTGGTGTAGGCGTCGGCTTCAATTTCGGCGGCGATAGCCGGCAGTACGAGGCGACGCTCGAAATCCTGATGGGTCGAGGGGCCAAGCCGGCCGATCCCACCACCTATGATGCACAGCAGGTTCTCAGCCGGCCGATGTAGCCCCGCCCCGCACGGCCTTCCATGCCGCCAGCATGGCTGCCGCCGAGTGATCCACGTCGGCCTCGGTCGTGTTCTCGTTTGTAACCGAGACACGCATCACCTGCCGCCCACGCCACTGTGCGCCGCCCACAAAGCACACGCCATCCGCCTGCACTTTCGCGATCACCGCCTGCGTCTCGGCATCGCTGCCGAAGTGCACCGCGACCTGGTTCAGCACCACATCGTTGAGAATCTCTGCTCCAGCAGCCGACAGGATCCGCGCTATCCGCCGCGCCAGCGCGCAATGCTGCGAAACCATCTCCGCAATCCCCCGCCGCCCCAGCAGCCGGATCATCGCCCATGTCGCAAACCCGCGCGCCCGCCGCGACAGCTCCGGCACATAATCCGCCGGAACGCGAACCCCGGAACCTGCGCTCGGCAGATAACTCGCCGCGATCTGCATCGCGCGAACATGCGCCTCGCGATGCCTCACGATCGCATAGGCGCAGTCATACGGCGTCTGAAGCCATTTGTGCCCGTCAACCGACCAGGAATCCGCAAGCTCGATCCCATCGCCCAACCTGCGATGCGTCTCCGTCGCCCGCGCCCATAAGCCGAATGCGCCATCAATGTGCAACCACGCGTTCTTTGCCCGGCATGCTGCCGCTATCTCCCTGAACGGATCGAACGATCCCGAATTGATATGTCCCGCCTGCGCGATCGCGATCATCGGCCCGCTTACTGAATGGATCGCGGCTACGGCTGCATCCGCCAGCATCGCTCCATTCGCATCGACGTCGACCGTCATCAGCCGACGCTCCCCAAATCCGAGATACTTCAGCCCCGCGAAGATGGTCGAATGCGCCTCCGCGCCTAGGATAACTGTGATCGGCGGGGACCCAGCCATCCCCTCGGACTCAAGATCCCATCCCGCACGTCGGAGCATTTCGGAGCGCGCAGCCGCAAGACATGTGAAGCCCGCCATCGTCGCGCCGGTCACGAACCCCACTGACGATTCGCGGGGTAAATCCATCAGCTCCAGCAACGCCGCGGCCGCAGCCGCCTCGGCGGCCGAAGCCGAAGGTGTCGCAAAGTGGTTAGCCGTGTTCTGTCCCCAGGCTGATGTCAGCCAATCCGCCGCAACGCCGACCGGATTGCTGCCGCCGATGACCCAGCCAAAGAAACGCGGCCCCGTCATCGCCGCGAGACCGGGTTCGGCAAGGTCGATCAGCTCATTGATCACCTGCTCCGCAGGGGCGCCCTCGCGCGACAGGTCCAGTGCAAACCTTTTGACTTGCGCCTCATAGGAAAGGTCCGGCGCATGCCGGCGCTCGTCATCCCCCGCCCGCCGGTGCGCTGCATACTCCGCAACACGCGCATACAACGCCGCCAGACCCGCATCACGCATGAATACACCTTCCCCATGCGCATGAGCTACCACGCCGCGCCGGATCGTTCAGCGCGAAAAAACGACATGACGTTCATGAGTGCGCCTAAGCCGCCGCGACCGGATGCGCATAGGGCGTCGACTTCACGATCTCCAGCTCTTCGGGCGTCATCTCGGCCGGAACGTTGGCGAACAGCGGCGTCGAGAGATAACGCTCGCCAGTGTCCGGCAGCATGGCCAGCACATTGGCCCCCTTGTGCGCCGAGTTCGCGACTTCTACCGCCGCCGCAAACGTCGCACCCGACGTGATTCCCACGAAGATGCCTTCCCTGGTCGCCAGTTCCTGGCTGCACTTCATCGCATCCGGGTTCGACACGGTCAGAATCTTGTGCACGCGCGACAGGTCCACCTCGCCCGTTAGCTTAGGGATGAAGTCCGGCGACCAGCCCTGCATCGGATGCGGCTTCCA
>JBMOGP010000473.1:0-2769 GCA_049318285.1 Hyphomonadaceae bacterium | reverse complement strand
TTGTAGTGGTTGATCCCCGCGAGCCCGATGCTCGCCGCATCGACGCAAGGCTCGCTGGCCATCGCGCTGTCGCAGGCAATCGGTACCTCCTGCCTGTAGCCGCGCTTGCGTTCTTGCGCCTCCGCTGAGGACGGAACGACACGGCTCTTCAGGTGAATCAGATCAGGTGCCATGCGCAGAGACTACGCACTCCGGCACGCCGCGACAAATCTCGGCCTGCTGGTGACGGGCAACTCTTTTTGCCGTTAATCTGGATCTTCCAGGCCATCGCCCCGGCCCCGATGGCCTGACGCAATTTCACTGACACGATCTTGCTCGGGACGCAGCTCGAAACGGTCCGTGAACTTGCGCACGACACCCAAAGAAGGCGGCTGACACCGCTTCGGACCACCTTCCCGCGACAACTCGCTCCCGGCCGATTCAGGCAGCCGGGCGCGTCTTGTTGCAATCCGGCAAAATCTGTCGCTTAAGCTACCTGCAAACAGATACGTACGGAGGATTTTTGATGCGTGAGGCAGTGATCGTTTCGACAGCCCGGACGGGGCTCGCGAAATCTGTTCGAGGCGGGTTCAACATGACCCATGGCGCGGCGCTTGGCGGGCATGCGATCAAGCACGCCGTCGAACGCGCCAAGCTCGACCCCAAGGAAGTGGAAGATGTCTATCTCGGCTGCGCCAACCCTGAGGGCGCAACTGGCGGGAACATCGCGCGTCAGGCCGCGCTCTGGGCTGACATGCCGGTGTCTGTGGCGGGCGGGACGATCAACCGCTTCTGCTCCTCCGGCCTGAACGCCATCGCTCTCGCCGCACACCAGATACACGACGGCGCTGACATCATGGTCGGCGGCGGCGTCGAGTCGATTTCGCTGGTGCAGTTTGGACCCCGCGCCCCCGCAGCTGCGGATGGCCGCAACCGTGCGCTGGACGAAAAACTGCTAGCGAAGATTCCCGCCATTTACATGACGATGATCGAGACCGCCGAGATCGTCGCCGAGCGCTACGGCGTCAGCCGCGAATACCAGGACGAGTACGCCCTGCAGTCGCAGCAGCGCACCGCCGCAGCGCAGGCCGCTGGTCTCTACAAGGACGAAATCGTCCCTATGAAGACCAAGTATGCCGTCACCAACAAAGAGACGGGCGAAGTCACCATTCAGGATGGCGAAGTTACGCGCGACGATTGCAACCGCCCGCAGACGACGCTGGCCGACCTGCAGAAACTGCCACCCGTGTTCAAGGGCGGCCAGAAGATTCAGGAAGGCAAGTACGTCACCGCCGGCAACGCTTCGCAGTTCTCGGACGGCGGTGCGGCCCTCGTGCTGATGGAAGCCAAGGAAGCCGCCCGGCGCGGTCTCTCCCCGCTCGGCGCCTTCCGCGGCTTTGCTGTCGCCGGCTGCGAGCCGGACGAGATGGGCATTGGCCCCGTGTTCGCCGTTCCGCGCCTGCTCGCGCGTCATGGCCTCAAGGTCGACGACATCGATCTCTGGGAACTGAACGAGGCCTTTGCCTCGCAGTGCCTCTATTCGCGCGACAAGCTCGGCATCGATCCTGCGAAGTATAACGTCAATGGCGGGTCGATCTCGATCGGCCACCCCTACGGCGTCACTGGCGCGCGTTGCGCCGGCCATCTCCTGCTCGAAGGCAAACGCCGCAAGGCCAAGTACGGCATCGTCACCATGTGCATCGGGGGCGGCCAGGGCGCGGCGGGCCTGTTCGAGATCTACAACTGAGTTCGACGGACGATCGAATAGACGACGGCCCGGTGGAAACACCGGGCCGTTTTGCGTTCGGTGTTGTGCCCTTCATCTGCCTGGTTTTTTCCTGAGCCTCCGAGCAGGAGATTGGTCATGCGCTCGATAACACCTGCGGTAGCCTGGCTCGCAGTCGCCGCCTGCGGTCAACCTGAACCTGATACGGGTGTTGTGACGCAAGAAACTGCCATCGTCGTCGCACCAACTCCGTCACCTGCGATTGACGGATGGGAAATTGACGAGACGGCCTATGCGAAGATCAAAACGCCGATCGCCGCAATGACGGGCGCGACAGCCGACGGATCAGCGTTCGACGCCGGCTCTCTGCGTGGTCACTGGACGATCCTCGGCCTGTGGTCCAGCCCGCCACCTGCCGACGAAGGCAGCTTCACGGCAGCGCTTATTTCAGCAGCAGACCAGGATCCTGACCTCGATGTTCTGGTCATCCACGCTGCCGGAACCGCGCCGGAACCCGCGCCGCCCTGGCCGACTGCGCAAGACAGCGGCATGATTCTGACTACGCTCGCACCGCCCACATCCCCGGCCTATCTTCTCGTGGGGCCAGATCTCACCATAGAGGCGTACCGCGGGGCGCTGTCTGCAACGCCCGACAACGGCATCAAGCCGGTGATCCGCGGCGTCGCTGAAATCCGCAAGCAGATCGCCACGCTGGAGTAGTCAGCGGCCCAGCGCGTATTCGCCGCCCTTTGCGATGGCGCGCTTCCATGCCGGCCGAGCATGGATGCGGTCGAGCCATGAGTTGAAGTTCGGATAGGACGATAGCGCGCCTTGCGCCCGCGCCACTTCGGCGACAAAGCTCATCTGCACATCCGCGCCCGTCAGACTGTCGCCGACGAAGAACTGGCGTCCGGCCAGATGCCCCTCGATGAAGCTCAGATGGTTTGCCGTCTCGCTCGAAATGCGCGACTCAAGCGGGGCTCCCGCCTCCTTCAGCCGCCCCACATAGAGCCGGAGCATCAGCGGCAACATCGCCGAGCCTTCGCCATAGTGGAGCCACTGGA
>JBMOGP010000472.1:0-2792 GCA_049318285.1 Hyphomonadaceae bacterium | reverse complement strand
TTGTCTACACGATCACCTATGGCGAGCTTGAACATGCCGGCCTGATGGAGGTGGAATTCCATGGCCACACCGAGCAGGTCGATGGCGTGGGCGACCTCATGTTCTATTCCAAGGGTGGCGGGTCCGAGCAGAGCGGCGTCTTCACCGCGCCATGGGACGGCATCCATGGCTGGTATCTCAAGAATGATGGCGACAAGGATGTCGTGGTGCAGATCGAGCTCGCGGGGTTTTACGAACCAGGCGTGAAATAGCGTCTTCAGGTCGTGTGCTGTTCCTGCAGCCAGCGTGTCATCACGCCGCCACGCACGCACTGCGCCCACGCTTCCTCCGGCGTTTCGGCATAGGTGAACAGCGTCTCATCCACCTTCGCGATGACGCCGTGCTTCACCATGGCGTGGAAATCGACGACATCCTCCCAGAACCTCCGGTCATAGAGCACGATCGGAATGGGCGGCGCCTTTTCCGTCTGGCGCAGGGCGAGGATCTCGAACAGCTCGTCAAACGTGCCGAGCCCGCCCGGGAAGACAACCAGCGCATTGGCCCTCATTGCGAAGTGCATCTTGCGCATCGCGAAATAGTGGAAACGGAAAGTGAGGTCGGGCGTCGAATAGGCGTTGGGTTCCTGCTCCATCGGCAGGGTGATGTTGTATCCGATCGACGGCGCTCCGACATCGTGGGCGCCGCGGTTCGCCGCTTCCATGATGCCGGGACCGCCGCCCGTGGCGATGACATTGTCGCGGCGGGGGGCATGGTCGCTTTTGGCGCCGCCCTCTTCGGACACGATGCGGGCAAAGGCGCGGGCGTCCCTGTACCAGCGCGCGTGGTCCGGCGGGCCGCTCGGCTGGAAGCGCGCGGAGCCGAACACCACGATGGTGGAGCGTACGCCCCAGCGGTCGAGCGCTTCCTCCACCTTGGCGTATTCCAGCATGAAGCGGACGCCTCGCTGCGCATCCTGCAGCAGCCAGTCCGTGTCGAGCGCCGCAAGACGATAGGAGGGCGAGGCCATCTGCGCCGCGTTGGCGCCCTTCGGATGGGAGAGGGCGAACATCTTCGCCGCATCCACCTTCGGGGTGGGCGAGCTCTTCGCGGCGGGCTTGCTGGGCTTGGCGGGCTTGCGGGCCATGAGGCGTCTCTTCGAAAGGGCCGCCTGTTTAGCCAGAACTGGTAAATGAAGCGACCGCACAGGCAGCGGCAATTGCCACTACTCCATGACGTCCTCGTTCCACAGGGCCTGATTCGCCGCAATGAAATCGCCCATCTGGCGAATAGACTGCGCGTGGGAGGCGTCGATCACCTCGACGCCACGGCCGCGCAGGAAGGCTTCGTTACCGCCGAAAGGGACTGTCTTGTTGATGACCAGACGCAGGCCTTTGACCTCCGCGATCGGGTCGCCCTGCTGGCGCTCTGGTTGTGACCGGACGCGATCAGCTGCTCGCCACGCGCGAGCGCCGAGCCGATGGGCAGGCCGCCGTGGTCGAGCGAGCGGCGCGCTTCCTCGAAGGAGAGGGTGATGAAGCGGAGGTCGGCGGCCGTGAGAGCCACCTAGTGTGCCTCCGCCCATGACTTCGCAGACTTCGCTTCCACCACCAGCGGAACGTTGAGTTCCACGACGGGCAGGGGCGCGTTCGACATCGTCTTCGTCGCAATTTCGGCGAGCGCCTTCGCTTCCTTGTCCGGGCATTCGAACACAAGTTCGTCATGCACCTGCAGCAGCATGCGCGCCCTGAGACCTGCGTCCTTCATAGCCTGCGGCATGCGGATCATGGCGCGCTTGATGATGTCGGCGGCCGAGCCCTGGAGCGGCGCATTGATCGCCTGGCGCTCGCCAAAAGAGCGTTCGGCGCCGTTGGCCGACTTGATCTGCGGCAGCCAGACCTTGCGGCCGAAGATGGTCTCGACATAGCCATGCTCGCGGCCGAAGGCGCGATGCTGTTCCATGTAGTCCTGGATGCCGGGGAATTTCTGGAAGTACTTCTTGATGTAGGCTGCGGCTTCCTCGCGCGGGATCGACAGCTGGCGGGCAAGGCCGAAGCCCGAGATGCCGTAGATGATGCCGAAATTGATCGCCTTGGCCTGGCGCCGGATCATCGGGTCCATGCCCTTCACGGGCACGTTGAACATCTCGCTGGCAGTCATCGCGTGGATGTCGACGCCGTCATTGAAGGCCTGGCGCAGGCTCGGGATGTCGGCGACATGGGCGAGCAGGCGCAGTTCGATCTGCGAGTAATCCGCCGAGAGAAGCACATTGCCGGGCGCGGCGATGAAGGCCTCGCGGATCTTGCGGCCTTCCTCGGTGCGGATCGGGATGTTCTGCAGGTTCGGGTCGGTTGAGGCAAGGCGGCCGGTCTGCGCACCTGCCAGCGAATAGGAGGTATGGACGCGGCCAGTATCCTTGTTGATCGCCTCGCTCAGCGTCTCCGTATAGGTCGAGCGCAGCTTGGACAGCATGCGCCAGTCGAGCAGGACTTTCGGCAGCTCGTGGCCATAGGCGGCGAGGTCCTCGAGCGCGTCGGCACCGGTGGCCCAAGCGCCGGTCTTGGTGCGCTTGGCGCCGACGACATCGGCAAGTTTCATCTCGTCGAACAGGATCTCGCCGAGTTGTTTCGGGCTGCCGAGATTGAAGGGCCGCCCCGCCAGCTTGTGGGCTTGGTCCTCGAGCCCGGCCATGCGCTGCGCGAATTCGCCGGAAAGTTGCGACAGCCGGTTGCGATCGACGAGGACGCCCGCGCGCTCCATCTCGGAGACGACAGGGATCAGCGGCCGATCCATCGTCTCGTAAACCGTCGCAACGC
>JBMOGP010000471.1:0-2811 GCA_049318285.1 Hyphomonadaceae bacterium | reverse complement strand
TTCGGCATGCTCCGGGATCGGATGGTGGTGATTGGCTACACACCGCGTGGCGCGGATCGCCATGTGTTCAGCATGAGGAAAGCCAATGACCGCGAGCAGGCGCTCATCGCCCCGCTCCTTGGGATCTGACCTCGCCAAGGTGGCGACGCACGTCATTCAGCCGGAGGAGTACGAGGAACTTCCCGAGTTGACCGAAGACATGCTCGCGCGAGGAAAGGTCAACAAGGGCGGGAGACCCGTTTCCCTGAACCCGAAGAAGTTGATCTCCATTCGGCTGCCTGAGGATGTCATTCTCAAATGGCGCGCAACTGGACCAGGATGGCAAACGCGCATGGCGGAGAGGCTTTCGCGGATCGAGCCCAAGTGAGGCCTAACGACTAAGGTTAGATCGTGCAAGCGAAGCGACGCCACGATCTGAACCGTTTGTTGGACGAGCCCGGCCCACGAGCGACGCGGCTCGGCCTTCACAGAAGATATCTTTCGAGGGAGCAGTCCGGTCTGTGGTCCTGACCGGTGCGTCACGCGCTGGATCGAGCGCGTCGGATGCGGCGTGGCATCGAGGGCCACGTTCGATGCTGTCTTTTGCGCTGACGGGTCGCCATCCGAGACGCGACCGCGCCTCAGCTTCCGGACACTGATGTCCCGCCGTCCCGGCCGTGATGATCGGTCACACGATCAGCGCATCCCCCCGGCAGGAATCGGCACCTTCACGGGTGCCGATGTGGTCGATCGAATCCGCGTACGCACGACCATCATCGCAGCGCCGCAGCAGGCACACCGAATCGGCGGTCTCGGGGGAAGCGCCGGTGGGGCGGGACCGGGATCGAAGCGCAGCAGGACCTGCAGCAGCGCGACCAGGCGCTTGCCGTTCGGATGCAGGAAGCCGAAGTTGCGCGCGCGCCGCAAGCCCCTGGGCAGCACGTGCTGCAGGACGAGCCAGAGGAAGTCCGCACCAGGCACGCAGCGCTGTTCGAGCCGTCCGGTCTTCGCATTGCGGAAGCGGAAGCGCACCTCACCGTCGTTGCAGGCGAGGATGTCGGCTTCGCGAATCACGCCACGGTAGAGATAGCGCCCGAGGTAGATCAGCGCGGGCCGGCCGTTGCCCACCGACTTGCAATCCACCACCCACCTCCGTGGATGGCGCGCCGGCAGCGTCAATGCCGCGGCCTCGAGCCCGGCGAGCATCTTCGCGCGGAAGACCTTGGCCAGAGCGACGTGATTGAACAGATAGCCCGCCTTGCCCGCCCGAGCGCGGCCCGCGCCCTTGGTACGCCATCGTCGTCGCTCGGCATCGACCGCCGCGGCCGGCATCACCAGATGCACGTGCGGGTGGTAGTCGAGCGTGCGCGTGTTCGTGTGCAGCACCGCGATCGCCCCGGGAACCCCCTGCAACTGCCGGTCGTGGCGCGCGAAGGTGCGCACCGTCTCCCAGGCACAGCGCAGCAGCAGGTCGTAGACCGTGCGCGGGTGCGCCCAGGCCAGGGGTCGGAATTCGGCCGGCAGCGTGAAGGTGAGCAGGAAGTACTCGGCGGGCACCTGCTTCGCCAACTGGCGCTCGAGCCAGCGCTGGCTCTCGTGGTGCTGGCAGTGCGGGCAATGCCGATGGCCGCAGGAGTGCGGCACCAGCGTGCGGTGCGCGCACTCGGAGCAGGCCACCTCGAGCTTCGGGCTGGCCTGCGTGCGGCAGAGCTTCATCGCCGTCAGGGCGCGCCGGTGCTCGGGGCGAAGCCGGTCGCGGTACTGCGCGAGGAAGGCCGATTCGAAGGTGTCGATGACCGAGGCCAAGCGGATCATCGCAGCGCTCCCCAACCGATGGAGAAGCCATCCATCAGCGCGTTGATCCGATCGAGTGCGTGGTGCTTCGTCTGATCGGTCAGGTGGGTGTAGCGGGCGGTGGTGAGAATGCTGTGATGACCGAGGATCTTCTGCACCTCGATCAGATCGACCCCGGTCTCGATCAGGTGGGTCGCGTAGCTGTGGCGAAGACTGTGGGGCGTGATCTTTTTTTTATGCCGCACATCGCGCTCACGCGCCGCAGCGTGCGTTGCACGCCGCCGCGATCGAGCGGCGTCGTGGCGCGCGCCGCGCCGGCCAGACCGCCGTGCCGATTCGGGAACAACAGCACCGGATTGCGATGCACGCGCCAGAATCGCTGCAGCAGACGATGGGTGGCCTCGGGCAAGGGCACGAAGCGATCGCGGTTGCCCTTGGCATCGCGCACATGCACCCGAGCGCGCACCGCATCGATATCGCCCACCTGCAGCCGCAGGCCTTCGCCCAGGCGTAGCCCGAGGCTGTAGAGGGTGAAGAAGAGCACGCGATAGCTCGCCACGCGGGTGGCGGCGAACAGTTGCTGGGCTTGCTCGACGGTGACGATGTCGGGCAGGCGCTGGCCCTTGGGCGGCTTGACCAGTCCGGGGGCCACCCAGGGCTTGCGCAGGACGTGGGCGTAGTAGAACTTCAAGCCATAGAGATCGAGCTTGACCGCGCTCCACGAGTGCGAGGCCAGCAGCTCGGTGAAGTGGTCGGTCAGTTGCTGCTCGGAGAGATCATCGATTCTGTGATCGAAGCGCGCGCCGATGCGGCGGACGGCGCGCGCGTAGGCGTCGATGGTCTTGGGCTGCAGGCCTTTGAGCTTGAGGTGCTTGAGGTGGGACTGATAGTTCTGCTCGAACGTGTTGGCGGACAGGGATTCCATCTTGCAGTAACCTCGCGATTGACGATCCATCGGCCCCTCGGGCGAGGGGATGAGGCTGCATTGTGAAATCAGATCAGAGGCGCCGTTTCCTCCGCGTAGCGGCTTCGTCCAAC
>JBMOGP010000470.1:0-2815 GCA_049318285.1 Hyphomonadaceae bacterium | reverse complement strand
ATCCTCGACCTGCTTGTCCTGCGGCGTGTTCTTGCACCAGTCGGGCGAACCGGGCCCGGCTGCGCCGCTGCTGCAGGCGGCGACCAGCATCGTGGTCACGCAGAACAGTGCGGCGAAGGCAAGACGCATGAAAGTCCCCTGTTTGTGGCGCCTGGAGATGACACAAGACGACAGTGGCCGCTCCACTTTGCACAAGTCAATCGCGGCGTGCCGGGGCTAGCGCGGCGTTGCGCAACCATTGAGAATTTCGCCCTTCCACATTGCCGTCACGCTCCACGGGCGCGCGGTTTCGGCAAGTCCGTCGAAGCATTCCTTCTGCGTCACGCTCATCACGAAGTCGCCCTGCGGTGTTTTCGACGTCAGCACGAAGACGCCGGCATCGCCCTGCGATCGCACGGGCGCCTCGCCCGCGAGGCTTGCCGCACCCAGGATGGAAATCAGCGATTTGCCTGTCTCGCGGTCGACCTGAACCGTCCAGTAGGCAGGGTCAGTGCCGCCGATTTCGAGATTGCCATCTAGATCAGCTGCCGCATTCGAGCAGGCTGCAAGCGCGATGGCCGAAAATGCAAGTACAGCAACAGGTTTCAGCATGGGCGGGACTCCTCTCTACCCTACCTAAAGCCGGGCGGGGCGCGATGGAAGGTGGGGCTGGCGAGGCTTCTGACTTTCTTCGCATTTGCGTCATCGACGTTCCGGCTGACGAAGGAACGCGCTTGCGCTAGACTGGATGCATGAGCACCGATCCGAGCCTGCACCGCATGACGGCGAGCCAGCTTGCCGCCGGACTGCGAAAAATGACTTTCAGCGCCGTCGAACTCTGCGATGCGCACATCGATCGCATCGAACGGCTGGACAGGGAGGTGAACGCCGTTGTCGTTCGGGATTTCGATCGGGCGCGGGCCGAGGCGCGGCAGGCGGACGTGGCGATATCGCGCGGCGAGCTCAAGACGCTGACCGGCATACCGATGACGGTGAAGGAAAGCTTCGACTTGCGTGGCCATCCGACGACCTGGGGCCTCGAAGCGCATGTCGGGCATCGGGCGCGCGAGGATGCGCTTGCCGTGCAGCGGCTCAAGGCGGCAGGCGCCGTCGTGCTTGGCAAGACCAACGTGCCACCGGCGCTGGCGGACTGGCAGACAGAGAACCCGATCTATGGTCGCACGCGCAATCCGCATGGGCTCGAGCAGTCGGCAGGCGGCTCGTCAGGCGGCAGCGCAGCCGCGATCGCGATGGGCTTTTCGGCGATCGAACTGGGCTCCGACATTGGCGGATCGGTGCGCGTGCCGGCGGCGTTCTGCGGGGTCTATGGCCACAAGACGAGTTATGGCGTGATCCCGATGGGCGGACATTTCGCCGGCGGCGAAGTCATCAACCCGCAATTGCTTGGCGTGATCGGCCCGCTGGCGCGGTCGGCCGACGATCTTGCAACCGCTCTGGATGTTGTCGCAGGGCCGGATGCCGAAGCGGCCGCGAACAGGCTTGTGCTGCCCCCTGCCCGCCATGGGCAGCTGGCGCGTTTTCGTGTCTTCGTGCTGGACCATCATCCCGTTGCCCGCGCCGACAGCGACATTCTGGGCGCGCTGGAGACGCTCGCCGGCCAGCTGGCGAAGGAAGGCGCGTCGGTTACACGCCAGTCCAGCCTGCTTCCTGACATCGCGCAGTCGTGGCGGCTCTATCAGGCGATGCTGCATACGGTCATCACGCGCGGCGACCCGGCCAATCCGCGCAAGCCGATCTCGGCGCATGACTGGCTCGACAAGCTGGATGAGCAGTTGCGGCTGAGGCGGCAGTGGGCGGATTTCTTCAGGCACTTCGACATTGTGCTCTGCCCCGCCTTCGGGACTGCCGCTTACACGCACGCGCGCGAGCCCGACTGGCGCAGGCGGGCGTTGCCGATCGATGGCGAGCCCTCGAAATTCGGCGACCAGCTTGGCTGGGCCGGGGTCGCGACCGTCGCCAACCTGCCCGCGACCATCATCCCGCTGGGCGTGAATGCGGCCGGCCTGCCTCTGGCCGTGCAGGCGATCGGCGCGTTCCTCGAAGACAAGACCACGATTGCCTTCGCAGGGATGACCGGTCGCGATATCGTCGCGCCTCCGATCGCCAGCTAGTCACCAGGTCCTGGCGCCGGCAGTGCGCGTGAGCTTTGGCCTGGCGAGCAGCCAGACGCCTGCAATCGTCAACGCCATCGCGGCGGCATGCGGCCAGCCGAACGGCTCGTTCAGGATCGCAACGGCAGCCCACGCAGCAACGACCGGACCAATCCCGCCGACGGCGCTCATCGGGCCGGGACCGATGCGGCTGATGGCTTCGGCGATCATGAAGCTCGGGATCACGGTGCAGAAGATGGCAAGCGTAAGGGCGAGCCAGTAGCCGTTGGCCGTGACCGGCGGCGGCGCATGGAAGACCATCTCGATACCGCTGTGCGTCAGGAAGGCGATCGAGGCGATCGACATGCCGAAGGCCGTGAACATGGTCGGTCCAAGGCGCCTGATCACCGGCTTGGACGCCGTCACATAGACCGCATAGATGAACGCGCCCGCAAAGATCAGCCCGCCGCCAAGCCATGCATCGGGCCCCTGATGGCCGATCTCCGCGCCGAACAGGATCGCAACCCCGGCATAGGCAAGCACGAGCGCGATCACATGTCGCCTCGTGATCCTGTCCTTCAGGAACGCCCATGACATCAGCGCGACCATGGTCGGGTAGATATACAGGATCAGCCGTTCGAGCTGCGCCGACACATAGCGCAGGCCCTCGAAATTCAGCCAGGACGACAGGTAGTAACTCATCAGGCCGAGCCCGCCCGCCGCGA
>JBMOGP010000469.1:0-2819 GCA_049318285.1 Hyphomonadaceae bacterium | reverse complement strand
TATCGTGACATGGCAGCACCTGTGTGAGGTGTTGCGCTTCGTTTGTGAACTCAGGCCCCCATCCAGCCTGCGCTAACGTAAGCGGTTCGCTGACCCCGTAGTCGTGATCAGCTTGACATTTTGACGTAAGCCCATGGCATCAGCTCATCGATGCGGTTTGCAGGATGGCCGTTTGCGATCGCAGTGAGGGTATCGCGCAAGTAGGCGAATGGCTCGACGCCGTTGAGTTTGCAGGTTTCGATAACAGACGCGATACGGGCCCAGGTGCGTCCACCCTCATCGTGGCCGGCAAACAGGGCATTCTTGCGCGTGAGGACAAGCGGCCTGATGCGATTTTCGACGGGATTGGTATCCATCTCGAGGCGACCGTCGGAGAGGAACAGGCTCAGCCCGTCCCAGTGGCGATGGATGTAAGTCAACTTCTCTCCGAGCCGGGACTTGACCGAGATTTGAGATCGCATTTGCGTTAGCCATTGCCGGAAGTCAGCAACAAGCGGGGCGCTGCGCTCTTTGCGGGCGGCGAGGCGATCTTCAGGGCATTTGCCCCGGATCTCTGCCTCGATGGCATAAAGCTCGGCAATGCGGCGCAGGCCTTCAGCGGCTACGGGTGAGGCATCGCGTTTGTAAATCTCATGCAGCTTGCGGCGCGCATGCGCCCAGCAATAGGCGAGTTGCAAAGGCTTGCCACCAGTGCGCTTGGCACGGGTCAGTGCGTCGTAGCCGGTATAGCCGTCGACTTGCAGGGTTCCATCAAAGCCGTGGAGGATCTTCATGGCATGGCGGCCTTCACGGCTATTGCCATACGTAAACACGACGGCCGGCGGATCCTTGCCGCCCCAACCCCGGTCATCACGGGTTAGAGCCCAAAGGTATCCAGTTTTGGTCTTGCCGGCACCGGGATCAAGCACGGGCGCCCGGGTCTCGTCCATAAACAGGCTCGGCGAGGTTTTGATATGGTCCAGCATACGATCGACGATGAGCGTGAGGTGATGCGAGGTAACCCCGCACCAGGATGCCAAGGTTGAGCGATCCAGATCAATGCCGCTGCGGGCGTAGATTTGGGTTTGCCGGAAGAAGGGCAAGTGATCGCAAAATTTGGCGGTCGCAACGTGCGCCATGAGCGCTTCGGTGGGTAGCCCGCCTTCGATCAGATGTGACGGCGCAGGGGCCTGAATGATACCGGCATCGCAGCGGCTACAGGCATAGCGCGGCCGGATGGTAACGATGGCCCGGAACTGAGCCGGGATAACATCGAGGCGTTCGGTGCGATCTTCACCAATGGCAACCAGCTTGGTGCAGCCACAGGAGCAGACTTTGTTTTCAGGTTCGATGATCTGTTCGACGCGCGGCAAGTCGGGGGATAGGTGGCCCCGATTGCGCTTGGCGGCTTTACGCGGGGCCTTGCCCTGCGCAGTTTGGTGCCGATCGATCGCTTCCTGGTTCTCAGCAGCAGCGACTTCAAGATCTTCGAAGGCCAGTTGTCGTTCGTCTTCGCTGAGCTTCTCCGACTTCTTGCCGAAACGGGCATGGCGCAATTCAGCGATCAGGTAGTCTTGACGCTGGGTCAGTTCCTCGAGCTCATTGACGAGGACCTGCAGCGCTGCGTTATGCTCAGTGAGTTGTGCAACCTGCGCGTCTCGGGCTGTGATCTGCGCCTGTAACGCCAAGATTACCTGCCGCGCGGCCGGCGGCAAAGCGGCTAAATCGCCGATCTCAGTCAGCTGCGAGGCGTTGTCTGGAGACATGGTTACGCATACCAAAATCTCCGATAAAATCAAGCCATATCAGAGATTCAGGTCATTCTGCAGCACGTGGCAAACGGGTGATCGGCACCCCAATACGCCGCCAGTCGAGACCTGCAAACAGGGCCTGGAACTGCAGCTTGGTGAGCGGCATCACAGCATCCCCTGGCTTGGGCCAAACGAACGCACCGGCTTCCAGGCGCTTGTAAGACATTACGATGCCGTTGCTGTCCCAATAGAGGATCTTCAGCCGATCACCGCGACGGGCTCGGAACACCAATACCAGGCCCTGTGTGGGCACAAAGCCGAGAGCGGCCTGCGCATAAGCAGCCAGGCCATCATGCCCGCGCCGGAAATCCATCGGCCAGGTCGCGACCATAATCCGCATGGCAGGTTCGTCCAAAGGCGTCACACTGCAGATCGCAATGCTGCAACAAGGGCGGCAGCCTGCGATGCCGGAAAGCTCGCCGGGATATGCAGCGTCATGTCGGCAACCGAAATCCGCACCTCAGGCGGCACATCAATACTGATCGGCAAACTCATAGGCTGGTCGGATTGCAGCGAAATTGGCAGAAACTCAGGCATGTCCGCTTCCGGCAGCACCAGCATCCCAGCCCGCGCCATCGTCCGCCATGTCGAGATGTGGTTGGGCTGCAACCCATAGCGAGCAGCAACCTCGTTTACCCTCACGCCAGGCTGGAGCGTCTCGGCAACAATGCGTGCCTTTATCTCATCGGGCCAACGTCGCCGTCCGGTCGGGCCAGCCATAACCTCCATCGGGTGGGCTAGGCTTGGAGCCTCCATCCGTCGCTCAATTTGTAGCTCCTTCACACGCGCTCCACCATCAATCAGACAGTGCGCATGCCACCGCTACCCATGTACGAAAACCGCGGTACCCAGCCACCGCTTACAGCCAAGGGACGGGATTTTGGATATTTTCGGAGGGACTAAAAAATAACGGTGGTTTTGTGACTGTTTCTGCCGAAGGATTCTCCTGCTCAGTGTTTGGCGCTAAAGCGATTTGAACCGCCCCGGGACCGCCGGAGGCCATTGGACTTAAGTTACGCGGCCATGGGG
>JBMOGP010000468.1:0-2821 GCA_049318285.1 Hyphomonadaceae bacterium | reverse complement strand
CCGGGCCTGCCAACATGCCCGAGTGTCAGGTCAACCATGTCATCAATTGTGCGCCTGTGGCGCTGCAACGTTGCTGTTGAAATAAAGCCGACCTCGATCAGCGCCGAGAGAACGGCATCCCGGTCATCCGCCAGTCCGGCACGCATCAGGCGTCGATACGCCTCGACGGTCTGGCTGGGAACCGCGCGCGCTGCACCGAAGTCAAGAAGGACAATCCGGCCTGTCTCAGCCTGCCAGCGATAGTTGGCAAAGTTCGGATCGGTCTGCATGTAGCCGAACGTGAACAGCTCGCGCAGGACAAGGCCAAGAAGCGCCGTCATCGTGCCATCGCGAACTGCCTGCGGTGCATCCTCAAGGGTCTCGATCGGCTCGCCCGGCGCGAACTCCATCGCCAGGATCTGCCTGCGCGAGAGCGCATCAACCGGGGACGGCACAACGAAAGCAGGGTCGCCCGCGAGCATGGTGCGGTATCGGCGCATCTGCTCGGCTTCGCGCACATAGTCTGCCTCCTCGTGAAGCTGCCGCTTTGCTTCGGAAAGAAGCGGCCCTAT
The DNA here is from genome assembly GCA_049318285.1 of Hyphomonadaceae bacterium. Taxonomy (GTDB): domain Bacteria; phylum Pseudomonadota; class Alphaproteobacteria; order Caulobacterales; family Hyphomonadaceae; genus UBA7672. Next base: position 2,270 of record JBMOGP010000468.1, on the reverse strand, counting down.
CGCCAGACGATCGGGCAACATGCCGGACAACCGCAGGAGGCTGGCGACATTGTCCACATCTGCGTCGATGCTGCGGGCGACACCGGGGTATTGAACCTTTACCGCCAGAACCTGACCGTCAGGCAGAACAGCGCGATGGACCTGCCCGATCGATGCCGCTGCAATCGGCCTTGCCTCAAAATGTGCAAACTGTCGGCGCCAGTCGGCTCCCCACTCACCCGCCAGGACCTGGTTCAGTTGAGCAGCCGGCATGAAATGCGCCGTGTCGCGAAGCCGGGCGAGAATCGCCGTGAGCTCACCCGGCAGGATATCGCCGGCGTCCATCGAGATCATCTGCCCGAGCTTCATTGCCGCCCCCCGCAAACGCGAGAGCTGGTCGGTCACCCGCATTGCATTGCCAGGTGTGAGCAGGAGATCGGAGAGCTTCGGACGCTCACCCGAGGCGAGGCGGCGCACCCCCTCCGCAAGCATGCCGCCTGCGACGCCCCCCGCCATCTGCCCGAAGGATGCAAGCCGGGAGAGGCGGGCAGACGGCACCTTGCGATAGCGGGGGTCGGTCACCTTGGCTGTCCTTGCAAAGACGCGAATGCACGATGGCCTCACGCACTAGAGGCCTGACGAAAAGCCACCCAGGAGCAGGGCCATCGCAGCAGCGGTGGAGAGAGGCCAGCGCAGATCGAGGAACCAGCCAGGGGCCATGCCGGACTTCACTGCCCCACGATCAGCGATCAGAAGCGCAAGCAAGCCCATCGCGGTCAGGAAGAAGCCCGCCTGGCCTGGCAGGAGCAGGGCGGCCCAGCCAAGCAGCTGGGGCGTCACGCCGATACCCAGGAAAAGCAGCAGGCGGGCTGACGGAGCGGCGGGCGATGCGATCGCCAGCCCCCAATAGATGCCGCCGAGAAAAGACAGGATGGTCGCCCCATAAGCGAGCAAGGCCTCTGAAGCGAAAAACCGCAGGTTCGCAGGCGCGAACACAGTCGCTGCCGCGAGCGACACAAAGGGGATCAGCCCCAGATAGCCAAGGCGCGAGGAAAGGGGTTGAAGGTCTCGAACCTGCTGCAAGTTGTGTTCAGTCATGCGCAATGCCTCTGCCGCTGACCGCCTGGGCCGAACGCTGTCCGTCGCTGCAGCTGGCCGTGAGGCATTCACCTTTGATGCGCCCACCGGCCGCCATCGTCTCGTGCGGGCCCGGATCCACCGCGCATGCCAGAATGTCCTGAAGAGGGGCGCCAGTCAGTTTGCAGGGCGAGGCCGTCATTGCGTGAATCCGTCAGCGAGCGGCCCGTGACTGCATGCGTGCCGCCATGCCGGCAGGCATCTTGGTCTGCTTGCCATGGCCATGCGACTTTGCATCGGGGAACTCTTTTGTGCCTCTACGTTCCCGACATCAGCGCAGATCAGGACCAGGACGGCCGACGTGTTCGCTCACGGACGAGGAGGTCAGGCCGGGAACCTCAAACTGTTGACAGGCGCCGGAAGCGCCGCCGGGAATGCTGCGAAATCAATCTTGTGGCGCGGCTGTCGGCGTCCTGAGCCCATGCCTGTTCACAGGGGAGGGCGCAAGCGTGGCGCGAGATGATCGGCTCGCCGGACTGGACGGCGCCGGGATCAGCGCGCACCGGCATGGCGGACAGGATCGCAGAGGCTCTGACGCGCCCCGGGCGCGCGCTGACCCTTGCGGTCCGCGCGCCCGAAGCGCTCCGCCAGCGAATTTACACCACCTCCGTGGACCCTACCTGGATCAGCCGAAGATCACGTGCACGATGGTTCCAACCAGCTGTCCGTGGCCCATCCCCCCAACCCTGGGCCTTGGATGGAAGGGGGCGCCCGGCAACTGGCGCCCCTGACAACCGGTGCCCCTGACAACCGGTGCCCCTGACAACTGGCGCCCCTGACGGCTTCGGATGGTTCGGCGCGCCCTTCATCGACGCGTCACCGCGTCGTTGAAGCACAGCGCGCCAACCGCCGGATGAGATACGCCATTTCCGCCGCCAGGTCTGTCGTTCGCGTTTGCGCTCATGACGCTTCGATGAGCTCAGGCCGCCTCCCGGGGCAGCAGCATGACTGTATCGTCTGGTGCTGGGCGCTGAAGCTCCAGCGCTTCGGCCATCGGCGCCGTCAGCCAGGTCTGTGCATCCGCAGGCGCGATGATCACCGGCATCGCCTTGGCGTGGATCGGCGCAACGATCGCGTTGGGCTCGGTCGTGAGAAACGCGAAGAGCAGGTGCGGACCCTTGACCGGCTTCGACTTTGGCCCGCGGTCACCGTCC
>JBMOGP010000467.1:0-2823 GCA_049318285.1 Hyphomonadaceae bacterium | reverse complement strand
GAACTCGACGGGATGCGGTAGACCTCGGGCACGCCAGCGCCGCCGCCAACCTTGGCCATGGTGAGCACGAATACGAGAATCACGAAGCCGCCGAGTGCGAGCGCGATCCAGTTGTTGCGCTTCTTGCGTGCAGCGACTTCGGCGGGCGTCAGGATGACGTACTCGCCCGTGGGAATGGCTTCACGCGAGGCCATAAGGATAGCCCCAATGTCGGGGCGGCCGGGCGCAGGCGGCTCGATGCCCGTAGTCGCGACCGGCTGGACCTTTACTTCAGGTTCGCCTTCCCAATCCTTGACCTGATCCTTATCGAGCATCATGCGCCTCCAGAGAGTGCGAAGTGCAGCGGAAGCACCCGCTCGACGAGGAGCGCGCCGAACAGGGCGAACAGGTAGAAAATCGAGACCGCGAACATCTTCTTCGCGTGCCGGATGTCAGCGGGAGCATCGTCGTCGCCGGCGCGGCTGAAGAAGACGCGGATGGCGCACCAGAGGAAAGCTGCGCCGCCGATTGCCGATACAGCCAGGTAGATCCAGCCGCCAAGACCGGTGAAGGCAGGCAGCAGCCCGAATGGCGCGACAACGAGTGTGTAGATCAGGATCTGCAGCCGCGTTTCCTTTGCGCCGCGCGTCACGGGAAGCATCGGCACGCCGGCACGGGCGTATTCCTTCGAGGTCCAGAGCGCGAGCGCCCAGAAGTGCGGCGGGGTCCAGAGGAAGATCAGGCCGAACAGGATCCAGGCGTCGGTCGGCGCGTCACCCGTCGCGGCGGCCCAGCCTATCACTGGCGGGAATGCGCCAGCTGCGCCACCGATGACGATGTTCTGAGCCGTCGAGCGCTTGAGCCACATGGTATAGATCACGGCATAGAAGAAGATCGAGAACGCCAGCAGCCCGGCGGCCAAAGGCGTCGCCGCCAGCGCCATCAAGGTCACCGAAATCAGCGACATGATAAGCCCGAATGCGAGCGCGTCTTCGGAACGAACCATTCCCGACGGCACGGGGCGCGTGACGGTGCGCGCCATCATCGCGTCGATGTCGGCGTCATACCACATGTTCAGCGCGCCAGCCGCGCCGGAGCCCAGAGCGAGCGCCAGGACAGCGCAGGCGGCAGCAATCGGATGCATGGCGACCGGCGCCGCGATCAGGCCTGCGAGAGCGGTGAAGATGACCAGAGACATCACGCGCGGCTTCATCAGCTGCACATAGTCCATCGCGGTCGCCTGCCCCTGCACAGCGGGGGTGGTCGTTGGCGAGAGCGTGGCGATGTTCGCTTCGGACATCTTGTCTAGCGCTGCAGGCCGGACCAATCGGTCCGGCCTGCCTGCGTCCTGTTACCTGACCCGCGGAAGGTCGTTATACTGGTGGAAGGGCGGCGGAGAGGACAGGGTCCATTCCAGCGTCGTCGCCCCCTCGCCCCACGGATTTGCCTCGGCCTTGCGGCGGCGAACCATTGCCTCGACCAGGCCGATGAAGAAGACGATCGTGGCGGCCGCGGCGATCCAGTAGCCGTAGGTCGACCACTGATGCCACTGCTCGAACGCCGGGGTGTAGTCGACGTAGCGGCGCGGCATGCCCTGCATCCCGAGGAAGTGCTGCGGGAAGAAGATCAGGTTGGAGCCGATGAACATCAGCCAGAAGTGCGCGCCGGCGATCATGCCGTTGTACTTCACGCCCCACATCTTCTCGAACCAGTAGTACCAGCCGCAGAACAGCGTGAACACAGCGCCCAGGGACAGCACGTAGTGGAAGTGCGCCACGACATAGTAGGTGTCGTGCAACGAGTGATCGACGCCAGCGTTGGCGAGCACGACGCCCGTGACGCCGCCCACGGTGAAGAGGAAGATGAACCCGATCGCCCAGAGCATCGGGACCTTGAACTCGATCGAGCCGCCCCACATCGTGGCGATCCATGAGAAGATCTTGATGCCCGTCGGGACCGCAATGATCATCGTGGCGGCGACGAAGTAGGCTTTCAGGTTCACGTCCATGCCCACGGTATACATGTGGTGCGCCCAAACGATGAAGCCGATGACGCCGATCGCGACCATGGCGTAGGCCATGGCGAGATAACCGAACACAGGCTTCCTTGAGAAGGTCGATATGACGTGGCTGACGATGCCAAAGCCAGGCAGGATCATGATGTAGACTTCGGGGTGGCCGAAGAACCAGAACAGATGCTGGAACATGATCGGGTCGCCGCCGCCAGCGACTTCGAAGAATTTCGAGTCGAAGTTGCGGTCGGTCAGCAGCATGGTGAGCGCGCCGGCGAGAACCGGGAGGGCGAGAACCAGCAGGAAGGCCGTGACTAGCACCGACCAGGCGAACAGCGGCATCTTGTGCAGCGTCATGCCCGGCGCGCGCATGTTGAGGATCGTCACGATGAAGTTGATCGCGCCGAGGATCGACGACATACCGGCGAGGTGCAGCGAGAAGATCACGAGATCCATCGCAAGACCCGGGTGTCCGGTCGTACCCGACAAAGGGGGATACAGAACCCAGCCGCCGCCGAAGCCGTTGTTGCCCGGCGGGCCCGGCACGAACATCGACAGGATCAGCAGGAAGAACGAGACCGGCACAAGCCAGAAGGAGATGTTGTTCATACGCGGCATCGCCATGTCCGGCGCGCCGATCATCAGCGGAACAAACCAGTTGCCGAAACCGCCAATGAGGGCGGGCATGACCATGAAGAAGATCATGATCAGGCCATGCATGGTCGTGATGACGTTATAGTTGTGCTCGTCGCCGAAAAATCCCCCGAAGGCCGTTCCGTTGAACAGCTGCAGGCCGGGTTCAGCAAGTTCGGCTCGCATGAAGCCCGAGAACA